>JAEUUB010000044.1 GCA_016787745.1 Cyclobacteriaceae bacterium | reverse complement strand
AAACGGAAAAGTGGAAATGCCCATTCAGGAAATGTTTTGGGGCGCCTACTTTGGTAGCTTCAAAGATCAGTTCGGTATTAATTGGATGGTCAACTTTCAAAATAAGTGAGGGTGGCCGGGCCTCACATCAGAAAACATCCTATTACTAATTAGGGTATAATACTTCAATTACCCGTAAGCGTTTTAAGAAAGGAACAAGAAAAAATAAACGAAGATGGTTGACTCAGATCCACTCTATCATGGAACAAAGGCAAATCTGAAACCGGGAGATTTGATTGAACCTGGTTTTTCTTCAAACTATGGTAAGAGAAAAAAGGCGGCCTACGTATATCTCTCCGCCACGCTGGAAGCAGCCACCTGGGGAGCCGAACTGGCTATGGGAGATGGCCCCGGCCGAATATATATTGTAGAACCCACGGGCCCCTTTGAAGATGATCCCAATCTGACGAACAAAAGATTCCCAGGGAATCCGACAAAAATCGTATCGTTCAAAAAATCCGCTGCGTGTGTCCGGTGAAGTTACGGATTGGCAGGGGCATTCACCTGAACAACTAAAGGCGATGAAAGACCATCTCGAAAACCTGAAACAGCAAGGAATCGAAGCCATCGAAGAATGAGCGCTTAAAAATTTAAAAATTCGGATCGTTTATTTGTACAGGTAAGTGTAAGCCGATGCATAGCCCGGGTACAAGCAATGTACAACAGGCTTTTATCTAAAGAAGTTTGATAAACGTGAGCCGAAGCATAAGGAACCAATACCTCGTCAAATTCCAATCCTTTAGCCAAAGGTATAGCGGTAATCACAACACCTTCACGAAAGGATGTACTTTCGGGGGTTAGCAAACTTACATCGGGTGCTTTGAGTATTTTGCTTAGCGATATCGCTTGTGGTAATGTTTTGCAAAGGATACCCAGAGTTCGGTAAGTAGAATTTCTAAAACGATCTATAATTTGTCGCATCTCTTCCACTTCGTCTTCGGGTTGTATAAACTCTTTCACTTCCGGTTCCGGACCGTGTCTCTCGACTGCCAGCAGATCAGGGTTAGTTAAAATACGTTGACTAAACCGCGTGATCTCATATGTGGACCGGTAACTTCTGAATAATTTCACCACATCGGCATGGGGAAAAATTTTCTGAATCTCCTCCGATGTGGAAGCGCTAAACGCATGAATGGCCTGGCTGGCATCTCCCAGAATTGTTTTTTTACAGGAGAACAAACGAGCCAATACCGCGTATTGAATGGGTGTGTAGTCCTGCATCTCATCAATAACAAGGTGCTTTACTTCCTGATACGACCGCACTCCTTCCAAACGCATTTTGCAATAGATTAACGGAAACACATCGGCAAATTCAAGTTCGTTATTACTCATTTGGAACAAATGCGCCTTATTCAACCAGGAATAAAATTCCCGGTAAAGGGAAAGCAGATTAAAATTACCCAAGGCATTATTCAAGGCGAGATAAATCTGGCTTTTTTCCTGCCCGGTTAACTTTCGCTGCAAGGAAGTTCTGACAAAGGACTGCACTTCCTTAATTACTTCAGGCATCCGATTCAATAGGGGCACGCGTTGAAAAGCTTTAAATCGTTCTTCAATAAAGGCTGCCGGCACACGCACGTTACTTATCTGTAGACTGGGCGCCACAAACAAACTATTTTCAAGGTGCACAAGATATTGATTCAACTGACGAATAAGTTCCGGGGAAGCTTTGAACCGGACACGTTCCATAAACGCTTCGTCTTTTTTACTAAGGCTGTATAAAACCTGTTGCAGGAAACTTTGAAACCGAAATCTGTTTTCAAGCAAATCATCTGCCAGTTCGCCTATGCCCAACTCCGAAATTTGGGCTTCCCCCAGTTCGGGCAATACATTGGATATATAGTCTGCAAAAACCTTATTGGGAGAGATAATGAGTATATCCTTCGAAGCCATTTCTTCGCGGAAGCGGTAAAGTAAAAAAGCAATTCGATGAATCGCGATGGACGTTTTTCCTGAGCCGGCTACTCCCTGAATGATAAGCACCCGGGAAGTTTCATTTCGAATGATTGCATTCTGATCGCGCTGAATAGTCGCGACAATGTTTTTCATTTTCTCGTCAGATGAGTGACTCAATTCTCTTTGCAATACATCATCCTGAATGTTCACCTCATTCTCAATCATGTATTCCATCTTGCCCTTTCGGATGCGGTATTGCCGCCTTAGTTTGATTGTTCCCTTTACCTGGCCAGCAGGAGTTTCATACCTGGCATTTCCCAATTCAAAATCATAAAACATAGAGGCTATGGGTGCGCGCCAATCATAAATAGGAAAAGTCTCTTTGGTCCCATCCAGAAAGGAATGAACTCCGATATAGATCGGCAAGGGCTCGTCATGACCTTCGCCAACAAAATCAATTCTTCCGAAATAGGGAGACTCGCTGAGTTTGGTGAGTCTTCGCCTGGCAGCGATGTTCGACTCGCTGTGAAAAGCCATTCGTTTAAACGACTGCCCTGCGGACACCCGGTCGGCATCATCCATTCCCGATCGTTGATCATACAGGTAGGCTTCATTTTGTCTGAACTCTTTCGAAAATTGACGGGCTGAACTGTCAACCTGCTGTAGAGTCCATACCAACTTTTGCAGCACCTTATCCAGGTATGCTCTTTCATCCTGCTCTGTTACGTGAACAAATTTCATCTATCTTGTTTTCTCTGCCGGAGTAATCAAAAAATTGTCAAATGGGTACTTCATTCGTCAACAACTGACAGCCTCTCTTGTCTGCTTCCAGGCGATTGCTTTGTCCGCCACAAAAAAATCCTGTCATAAATATTTTAGTTGAACCATCATTCTAAAGATGGCTCAGGTACACCCTGAGTTATTGAACTTGTTTGGTGATTAATAACGGAGAATTGCAACCGTTCTAAAACCTGATTTCAAAAAGCGGAGAAACAGGGATTCGAACCCTGGTGACACTTTCGCGTCAAACGGTTTTCGAGACCGTCCCATTCAACCACTCTGGCATTTCTCCGGCACAAAAATAAAACTCCCTCTTTGATTTAAGAGGGAGTCGGGAAAAAAGAATCTTGAAATAACTTTACTCAAATCGCAACGACTCGATCGGATCGAGTTTGGATGCTTTATGTGCTGGGTAATACCCCGATAGCAGTCCAACAAAAATACAAATCAACATACCCACCAACATCCATAACCACGGAACAACGAAAGCATCAATGCCAATCGCTTTTGAAATTAAATTGCCGACCAGGATACCCAAAATGACACCCCCAATACCACCGAGCAAACAAACTACAATTGCCTCAATCACAAATTGCTGCCGGATTCGCAAAGGGGTTGCGCCCAAAGCCTTTCTTACGCCCACTTCTCGGGTGCGTTCTGTAACTGACACCAGCATAATATTCATTAATGCGATAGACGCTCCCAACAAAGTAATAAAGCCTACACCAAACCCACCAAAGCGCAGGCCATTGGTAATACTTTCCATTTCTTCCGCCAGCGATTCACTTTTCTCTATTTCAAACGAATTACCATCCTGCACCCGATCTTGTCTGATCTTACGCATTAAACCGGTCGCTTCGCCCATGGCATAATCGAGCATACTCATATCCGAAATACCTACATTAAGCCGGTAGTTTAAAGGCTGGCCAGCTGCCATTTGATTAGCGACCAGAATGGGAATAATAACCATGTTGTCATAATTATTATCAGAAAAATCACCCTTCTCTTTTAGCAAGCCTATTACTTTAAATTGCGTTCCTTTAAATGAAATGGATGTTCCTACAGGCGCGGGATTGTCCCCGTACAGGGCTTGCGCCAATTTATATCCGATAACAGCCACGTTGCTTCCACGCTGAATTTCAAAACGAGAAAAGTTTCTACCCTCCTGAATGTTAAGTCCTTTAATCGGAATGTATTCTTCATTAGCACCCCGGATATCAACGTTAGGGTTTGTTTTTTGAGATCCATGTTTAACCTCAGCCAGGTTTGTCAACCTTGCCGAGAGACTCACCATGGAAGGAACTGTGTACTGATCAATGAACTTTTGCATTTCTGCTAACGTGAGTCGAGCCCGTACTTTCTCTTTTACGCCATCCTGGTTGGTTCCCCGATTCCATTTCGAATAAATGTCGAATGTATTGACCCCTAAGGAAGAAAGACTCTCATTCACGGAATATTCAATCCCGTCAATGGCTGTAAGAATTCCCACCAGAGAGGTGATTCCTATTGCCACAATGAGGGCTGTAAGAACCGAACGAAGCATATTGGCCTGTACCGATCTGAGTCCTTCTCTGATATTTTCTAATAAATTCATGCTGCAGACGTTATTTTAACGGACAATCATTCTAATTACAATGAAAACTAATTTCCAAAATTATATCTTTAATCGTTCTAATGGGGAGACTTTTTACGGATTCTTTTGTTACAGATAAAAGCCAAATAAGTGGTTTAACGATGCGTTTCTTGATTTTGTTCTTTTTTATAGCCCTTTCGGGGAAAGTTTTGGCTAATTCCATTTTCATACCCATGGATGATAAACAAACCAATCATCTGAAAGCGTATGGCATTGCCTATTGGATTCTGAAAAACGATATTGAAGTAGACTGGCTTTTGAACTACCGCGGGGGAAGTTTTATGTGCACGTACAACCCAAAGATTCAAAATGAGTTGGTGATCCGGGGAGTTAGCTTCGAAATTATTTCCGATGCAAAAGTAAACGCCATCGTAACGGAAATCGCCAGCCCGGCTGTAAACTACGATATCATGAAGCTGGAAAAATATCCGCGCATCGCAGTCTATTCACC
>JAEUUB010000736.1 GCA_016787745.1 Cyclobacteriaceae bacterium | reverse complement strand
TACCCAAGGTCAGCAGGCACAGCAACTTCAAATGTCCGATTTTGTTCTGTTCTCTGGTGCAGGTGGACCTGGAACCTCATCATGCAACAGCCCTGGTAACTCTGTGCAGATTGCCAGTTCAAGTACGGTTACGGGTGGCTCAGTAGGAAGTCTTGTACTTGTTAAAACAACAGGACCCGTTACCATTACAGGAACGGTTCATAGCAAAGGAACTATTTCACTTGCCAATAGTAACTGCGTTACCGGAGATATCACGGCATCCAATTCGTCCACCACCTCAGGAACCGTTCTTCTAGCTGGTTCAAATTCTGCACTCGGTGGCAATATTGACGTAAAAGGTAAAATCGTTGTTAGTGGAGGTGTTGTTTCAGGTCGTATTACTCAACCTGCCGGAGCATCGTATTCAGGACCAAGCCCCCAGGGCGGAAGAGTTATAGGATCTCCCAATCTTCCTATATTTCCTACTCTCCCGCAAATAATAAACTTCCCCCCCTTTCCACAAATGCCGGACATAACCAGCACAAGAGTTATTACACCTGGCGGTTATGACGACATAAAACTTTCTGGTAACCAAACACTTACTTTTAAAGGAACAGGTATTTATATCCTGGATAAAATTGAGAATAAGAATAGCAACAATTTTATTTTTGATTTTGAAAATGATCCAACAGGAACGATCAAAATTTATGTACATAACAATGTCTCTCTGGGTAAATTAGGGGTAACCGCGATCAACGGAGGAAGTGCATCTCGCATTTTTACAGAAGTCCATGGCAAAGGTTTAGGCAGTTCTAATTACGCTTTTGATATTGCCAATGGATCCACAAGTTCAAAGTCCAGATGGTTGGGAACAGTATGGGCTCCTTTTGCTTCGATAAATATTGGTTCGGGAACGGGAAAAACCGATGTGACGGGTGCTCTTTGGAGTGGTGTACAGGTAAATGTACAGAGTGGCGTAAGTATTGTTTATGAACCCTTCCTAACCTGCACAACGCCCACTGTAAATGCTGGCTCAGACAAAGTGATTACCTGTGCGGTTACAAGTCTTCAACTCAACGGTTCGTCAACCACTCCTGGGGTGAGTTATGCCTGGGTTGCTTCTAACGGGGGCAACATTACAGCGGGAGCCAATACAGCAACACCCACTGTAAATGCATCGGGAACTTATACATTAACGGTTACAATCGGTACATGTACTGCATCCGATATTGCCTTAGTTACCCTTAATAACACCCCCCCCCTCGTAAATGCTGGGCCCGATATTTCTGTCTGTGCTGAGGATAATACTGTTACGCTGACAGCTTCGATAACAGGGGGAACGGGCTCGTATAATTATTCCTGGGATAATGGAATGACAGGAGCCTCCATTACAGTAAGTCCAACGGCTACAAAAATCTACACGGTTACCGCCACAAGTTTGGGCACTGACAATTGCTCGGCAAGCGATGCCGTAACCGTTAATGTAAATGCTCCTCTATCAGTAAATGCCGGACCCGATATCTCTGTTTGTTCGAATGCTAACAATGCCACATTAACAGCCCTGGCTACTGGTGGTACTTCGCCTTACACATATGAATGGTTTGCCAACGGATCTTCATTAGGGACTCAAGCAACCATAAATGTTACACCAAGCACTACAACCGAATACACGATTATCATTAAAGACAGCTTCAGTACCCAGTCGGGGGCGTGTGCAGCAAGTGATAAAATTGTTGTTACAGTAAATCAGGCACAATCATTTGATGTGTGTGCTCCCACGGGGGGTAAAGTAGATGACACGAAAATTATTGGGGGCGAGTTAACCGAGCTTTATAAAAACACACAGCAAGGCGCAACGGTTACCACGAATGAAATATTCTACATCAGTGGCCAAACGGTTTTGGTTGAAATAATAATTTTTGCAAATACTGATTTAGTACAGTTGCAATCAATTCTTTCCGCTTTGAATTTTGAAACCGATGATGACATCAGTGACCTGGATGCCTCGCTTATCATTACGGGCTTTATCCCTTTTGAGTACCTGGATGACCTAAACACGTACCCCGATTTAATCAATTTCGTACGGCCAGCTATCCCGCCTATCGGAAACGCCATAACTACCCCAGGCGATCAGGTAATGCGATCCAATTGGTCACGGGCGGGTTATGATCTGAGCGGCCAGGGAATCAAAATCGCAGTACTCTCGGATAGCTATGATACCAAAGAAGGTGCTGCCGCTGACAATATTATAAATGGCGAACTACCCAACGTAACCGTAGTTAAGGAGTTGCCTTCACGATATGGGCAAGGCTCGGATGAAGGCCGGGCGATGCTTCAAATTGTACATGATGTTGCTCCGGGAGCTGAACTATATTTCAGAACAGGATTTATTACAGCCGGAGATTTTGCCAAAGGAATTCGCGATTTAAAGACCAACCAGAATTGCGACATTATTGTTGATGACATCACATATATCACTGAACCTTTTTATACTGACGGAAGAATTGCACAAGCCGTGAATGATGTTAAAACTCAAGGAGTCACTTACTTCACCGCTGCTGGCAATTTTGGCAACAAATCCTACGAGGCAACTTTTAATCCTTTCCCCGGTAAACAAGCTCATGCTTTTAGCGGAACCGATACACTCCAGAGTATTACCGTAGGTCCAGGAAATTATACCATTGTGCTTCAATGGGACGATCCTGTTTACTCAATTGGATCCCGAGGTGAAATTTTGACAGGAACCGAAAATGACCTTGATATTTATCTCACCAATTTTCAAAATGCACCGCTCTTTGGATTTAACCGAAATAATCTGGGTGGTGACCCCATTGAAATCCTGAACTTCTCAGTTCCAACTGGCACCACAATCAACACAGACATTATGATTGTGAGGGCTACGGGTAACACAAATGTAAAATTCAAGTACATCATCTTCCGTGGCGACAAAATAACTGTAAACGAATATTTCTCCGGAGCTCCTACTATTGTAGGACAGGCTAATGCAAACGGAGCCATTACGGTTGGGGCCGTGCTTTATAATAATACAAGAAATTCATCTGGTTATGATTTTCCTCCGGTTCCTGAAGGTGTAGAACCCTTTACTCCGGCAACGTTCTCTTCAAGAGGAGGAATAACCAATGGACTCAACAGAAATAAACCTGATTTTATTGCTCCCAATGGAGTTAACACAACGGTAGATCTCGCAGGCAAAGATGCCAATGGTAAGTTTATTAATGATCTGGAAAATGATGATGTTCCAAACTTCTTTGGTACTTCGGCTGCCGCCCCGCATGCCGCTGGGGTAGCCGCGTTGGTTATGGAGGC
>JAEUUB010000019.1 GCA_016787745.1 Cyclobacteriaceae bacterium | reverse complement strand
TTCTTGCCAATAAAAAGTATTTCCAGATCAGGCTTTACTGATTTTAAGTAGCCAAGCATGGGAAGCGTGAGAATTACATCTCCCAGATTATCGGTGCGACTAATTATCAACCGCTTACCCATTAATGCCCGATGATTAGCCTCGTACAATTTTGCATACTTATAAAACACATGGTTGCTGACTGCCATGGCAACCATTAGCCCTTCAAAACCATCCAGAAAACCCCGTTTTAAAATATAGCTTTTAAGAAAGGCAAAGGTTGATCGCACAATAATCTTACCCACCGAGCTTGATTTTCTACCAACGCTTTCCCTCGCGAATATCTCCGAGTAATTCTGAATTTTCGAAATCGTCTCTGTGGAATCTGTATAAGCGCGATGTAAAATATCACCCTTCAGGTGCATAATCTTTATGCCCTTTTTGATGATCACCATATCGTGAGGATTCTCACCACCCCAGAGTCCTATGCGCCTGTTCCAGAGTCTTATTTTTTGATCAGGATACCAATTACCATGACGAATCCACTTACCCCCATAGTTAGAGAGCCTGTTCATTCTATAGGCTTCAAAGGGCCAGGATTCTTTTACTTCGAGAATCGAGGCGGTTAATTCCTCAGACAGGTATTCATCCGCGTCAAGCGAAAGAACAACATCATAGGTGGCCTGTGTAACTGCAAAATTCTTTTGATCAATATGGCTTTTGAAAGGATGTTCCACCACGCGAATACCTCTCTCAAGACAAATCTCTTTCGTTCGATCTTTCGAAAAAGAATCAATCACGACAATCTCATCCACAACGGCCATCAGCGAGTTTATACACCTGCTGATATTTCGCTCTTCGTTATAAGTGATAATAACCGCGCTTATCTTAACCATATTAATGCAATTCGACCCTAATTTCCTGTTTAATACCAATGTTACCAAAAGAGTAAAACATTAAAAGCACAAAAACCTTCAAAACGCTGTGCCTTGAAGGTTTTTATGTTTAAGCTTTTAGATTACCGAATTGACATAGCATTTACGGACTTAACCATATTTATAAATTCAATTCGATATCCCTCCTGATCTTTACCGCGGGCATTTTGCGCTAATTGAACTACCTCCTCATAACCGAAGTCCTTTGTGTATTCAGAATCGCGGAGTAACATACCAAATCCTGCTACGGCTGCCGACCATCTGAAATTTTCGGAAGTTTTATTTAGCGCAACATTATTATCGGTAAGGGGATGAACAATTAGTTTACTAACATTCCCCTCGGGGGTTTTATAACGAAACTTAACTGTTAAAATTTCTTTAGATGTGGCTGACGTATTCTTCACATTATTTTGTTGATACTTCAAGTCGTCAATTTTTGAAAACTGGCTATCCACCCCGGCAGGTATAATTTCGTAGAGAGCGGTAACGGAGTGGCCCGCACCCAATTCTCCTGCATCTTTTTGATCGTCATTAAAATCCTCGTGGCGAAGTAAGCGGTTTTCATATCCAATTAACCGATAGGCCTTCACACGGGCCGGATTAAATTCGACCTGAAGTTTCACATCCTTTGCAATAGTGAAAAGGGTACCTCCAAATTCATTTACCAATGCTTTTTGAGCCTCTAAGATGGAGTCGATATAAAAGTAATTCCCATTCCCCTTATCTGCCAGAATTTCCATTTTAGAATCTTTATAATTCCCCATTCCAAAACCAAGTACAGTAAGGAAGACCCCCTCTTTCCGCTTTTGTTCAATTAATCGTTCCATCCCGCCATTGCTTGATTCGCCCACATTAAAATCCCCGTCTGTTGCCAGAACAACCCGGTTATTTCCTTCCTTCATAAAATTTTGTTTAGCGATGGCATATGCCAGATTAATCCCTGCACCTCCGGCCGTTGAACCTCCTGCTTCTAAATTATCCAGAGCTTCAAGAATGGTTTTCTTATCAGCCCCCGAGGTGGAAGGAAGTACCAAGCCGGCCGCTCCTGCATAAACCACTATGGCTATGCGGTCCTGCTCACGAAGCTGGGCCGTTAACATTTTAAATGATGTTTTTAGTAGTGGTAGTTTGTTAGGATCATCCATAGAGCCTGAGACATCAATTAAAAAGACAAGATTGGTTGGAGGTAAGTTCTCTTTTGAAATATTTTTACCCTGTAAGCCAATGTGCACTAGTTGGTGTTTCACATTCCACGGAGCCTTTGAAATTTCTGTTGTTATTGAAAAAGGATCTTCCCCTTTCGGTTGGTCGTAATCATAATCAAAATAATTGATCATCTCCTCAATACGAACAGCCTCTTTGGGTGGCCTTTGTCCACCTGAAATAAAGCGCCTGATATTGCTGTAAGAAGCCGCATCAACATCAATAGAAAAGGTAGACAAAGGATTTTTAAGCGCTTCATGAAATATATTTTCCGTTATCCCATCATACGCTTCGGTGTTGTACCTGGGTTGTTGCCAAAACTCGTTTTCAACGGGGGCCCCATACTGGGCATCCCTTTTGATTTTTTCAGATGTCTTCACACGAACGGAACCATTCAGGGGTTTTTGATCTTTCGCCTCGTGTCGGGTAATAGTCACTTCGGAAAGCTGCGCCACATCCGAGATCATCATCACATCAATCCGATTCGAAATTCCAATGGAAACTTCCTGAGTGGCTAAGCCAATAAACGAGAAAATCAATGCCCCTCCTTTGGCAGGAACCTGCAGAATATAGTTTCCCTTATAATCCGTTACCGTTCCTTTTGAGGTACCTTTCAGGGTAACATTTACCCCTGGAAGAGCACTTCCATCATCCGATGAGGTTACTTTACCAGTAATCGTTCGATCCTGGGCTGAAAGCACACTCCCTATCAGGAGTATAACAATCAGACTTAAGGTAATTTTTTTCATAAGCATTTAATTTATGTTTGATGCTATGATTCTGCCCCACCCCGTTTTCCATAAAAACAATTAAAAAATTTTAACTTAAGGCTTTACATAGGTTTTGACAGACTTAGAGTTATTAGCCCAATACAAAGAAAACGGGGAGTTACCGCTGTTAGGCGAACTCTTTACCCGTTATCAGTCGCTTGTATACGGTGTCTGCCTTAAATACCTGAAAGATCGCGATGATGCCAAAGATGCGGTTATGCAGTTGTTTGAAAAACTTATATCCACATTAATGACGCATGAGGTAGAGAATTTTAAGAATTGGTTATATGTAACTGCTCGTAATCACTGCCTGATGCAGATTCGGGCAAGAAAGGGTAAATTCACAAAGGAAATTTCTAACGACCTTATGGAAAATCAAATGTTTCTGCATCCGGAAGAAGAACCCGATCTGGAAGGGAATCTGACCCGATTGGAGGAATGTATAGAAACACTGATAAATGAGCAAAAGCAATGCGTTCAACTCTTTTTTTTGAAGGAAAAGTGCTATAAAGACATAGCAAATTCTACCGGGTTCGAATTGAATCAGGTGAAAAGTTTCATTCAAAATGGAAAACGAAATTTGAAAATCTGCATGGAGCGAAATGGATAAGTGGGAAGACGATATTAAAAGATACCTGAAAGGTGAAATGTCACCCGAAGAACAGCATGC
>JAEUUB010000953.1 GCA_016787745.1 Cyclobacteriaceae bacterium | reverse complement strand
CTGGGTCTGCCGCGCATTGTAAGTACCGAACAAGATGCGCGTGAACTTTTAGAAGCCGCACCCTCCCCTGCCAATGGCTTATGCTTTTGCACCGGCTCGTATGGGGTTCGCTCCGACAATGATTTACCCGGCATGGTAAAGCGTTTGGGCAATCACATTCATTTTCTGCACTTGAGAAATACAAGGCGCGATGCCCACGGAAATTTTTACGAAGCCGATCATTTGGATGGGGATACCGATATGGCTCTTGTTGTAAAGGAGATTTTATTGTTGATGCAACAGACGGGGCGATCTATTCCCATGCGTCCCGATCATGGACATCAGATGTTAGATGATCTTTCTAAAAAAACCTATCCGGGCTATTCAGCTATTGGTCGCTTACGCGGACTGGCAGAATTACGCGGATTGGAGTTGGGCATTGCCCAGTTTCTCTAAGCTTGTCTCTAAAATATTTTCCAAAAATGACAATCGTCATTTATTTTTTCCATTTTGTTGTTAATCTTCAGAGCAAGGTAGTTAGCCATTAAACACTTATGCTATGCCACTAAATTTTGAAAAGCATGCAGCCAAAGGCAATGAGTTTGTCAATCGGTTAGCAGCGCGTTTGGGCGATGAAGATAATATTGATCGTGCCGGCAGGGTATTACGTTGTGTGCTGCACACGTTGCGAAGCAGACTTACAATAGAAGAGTCCTTTCAACTGCTTGCTCAATTGCCTATGGCGATTAAGGCCCTGTATGTAGAAGGTTGGCAACCTATGCGAAGTCATGTAAAGCTCCGCACCCTAAATGAGTTTGGAAAAGAAGTAATACGACTGGATGGGCTTTCGGCCTGGCGCGATTTTTCAAATCTTGAGGATGCCCTTAAAGGGATTGAAGCCGTGGTGAAAACCATGGCCGATTACGTATCGGCTGGTGAACTTCACGACATAATTGCAGTGCTTCCGGAAGATATGAAGGATTCGTTTGTCGTCTGGTCACATACACCTTAACTACTTAGAAGGCATACTGGGTCGGACTTCAATTTTACTGGGCAGGGTTCTTGGATTCATTTCCAGCAAGTCAACAACGAGTTGGCCGATATCCTCGGGTTGAATTTTCCATGCATCTTTTTCTGAGGGTATATGAGCATTGAATTCCGTGGCTACTGAACCGGGCATTATGGTTGCGACTTTTATTCCATATTTTCGTAAGTCAAGCATCGCTGCCTGGGTAAATCCAACCAGCCCAAATTTGCTTGCATTGTATGCTGCTCCTCCTTCAAAAAAATTGGTACCCGCTAAACTTGCAATGGTAATTACGTATCCTTGTGTCTCTTTCAACGACTGTATTGAAGCTTTCAAACTATAAAAGACTCCGGTTAAATTGGTATCAATTGTTTTCTTCCATTGTTCTATGCTGAGCGAATCAACTGATCCAAAGTAACCCAGCCCTGCATTGGCAACTAATACATCCAATCGCCCCCACCTGGCGGTAACCAATCCCACCGCTCGTTGCTGGGCCAGTGGATCGCAAACATCGGCTGCTATGCCCATTACCTCACCTTTCCCGATCTTGCTAAGGTGCATGGCCGCCTTGTCGGCAGCGGCCTGTGTACGGCTTGTGATTGCCACTTTGGCGAATTGGTGTACCAACGCTTCGGCAATGCCTAAGCCAATTCCCTTACTGCCACCGGTTATTAGTACAACTTTATTTTTTATGGATTGCATAGGTTTAAATTATTTTTGATTGGAAGGGATTATAATTTCAAGTTACTAACAACAAAAAATATAAATTAGTTTATTGGATACGATGAATAAGGAATTGATAGAACCAGGCATTGGATATTCTTCCAATAATTCCATTGAATTAATCCATGGTGGGTCTGAGTATTTTGATTTACTGAATAACTTAATAAACCAGGCACGTGAAATCATTCATCTACAGATATACATCTATGAGTCGGATGAAACCGGTCAACGGATTACCAAAGCTTTGATAGCGGCAGCACAACGGGGTGTTAAGGTTTTTCTTCTGTTGGATGGGTATGCCTCCCGTTCTTTGCCTGATGAGCTGCTCGGGGATATAAAAAAATCAGGAATCCATTTCCGGTGGTTTGAGCCCATTTTGCGAAGCAGTCGGTTTTACATCGGGCGAAGGATGCATCATAAGATATTTGTAGCTGATGGAATTTATGGACTGGTCGGTGGCATAAATATCAGCAATCATTATAATGACTTGCCCGGAAAGCCTGCTTGGATGGATTGGGCTGTATTTGTTAAAGGCGTAGTGTGTACCGAACTGCACAACCGGTGTGTACAAATGTGGTTTCGGGGAATTCGAAAATCGGAACATCTAACTCCCATGCGAAATGGCCAGATTATAAACACAGATTGTTTTATCCGGGTTCGCATCAATGATTGGGTCCGAAATCGAAATCAGATCTCACGCAGTTATCTTGAAATGTTTCATCGGGCCAAATCAAGTATCACCATCATGTCCAGCTACTTTTTGCCCGGCCGTGTATTCAGAAAAAACCTGAAGGCAGCGTCCAGGCGTGGCGTGCGCATCAAAATCATCTTAACCAAAATCTCTGATGTTGCAATCGCCAAAGCAGCCGAACGTTTTTTTTACCCCTGGTTACTCCGACAAAACATTGAAATCTATGAATACCGTAAAAAAGTATTGCATGGTAAAATGGCTACCTACGATAAACAGTGGGTAACGGTTGGTTCGTATAATTTTAATAATATCAGTACCTATGCGAGCATTGAGTTGAATTTGGATGTCTTAAGCGTGCCGTTTGCCACCCAGGTGGATCGAGAATTAGAGGAGATTATACATAAAGATTGCGATCCTATTACTGCAGATTCATACGCCAAGAAAACCTCTTGGTTAGATACCTTAATACACCGGCTGGCTTATGAAACAGTTAGGCTTATCTTTTTTCTTTTTACCTTTTACTTTAAAAGAGAAAAGACATAGGCCTATTGATTTCCTTTTATTCGTGCCATGAAGGCTTTTGTGGCTGGCCAATCCCACCCTGCTAATCTTCCCCGCTGTAGTACCAGCCGATTGTCCAGATTAGGTTGAAGGTAATAATGAAAAACGAATTCATCTCTCGGATTCTTCCAACCTACACTCTGGCCAAAACGCAGATCATTAAATATCAATGTATCGCCCTTTTGTTCCATTGTGTAATAGCCTTGCGAAAAACGCTTAAGGCGATTCAACACATCCTGATCATTTACGAAGTAAGACAGCGAATCCTGCCTTTGAAAGTACTGGAAATCAATAGTTGGTTTTTTGTCAAACACGGATCTATAGCCAACATAGCAACCCGAATCTGTATCTACCACCACAAACCAGAGCCAGGTATTAAACGGTGTAGGGGATGAAAAGTATTGTCTTACATCCACGTTCCCAAAGCTATTGGCTTTGCTAACTCTTTCAATTTGGCTTTTATTAAATAATCCGTAGCCCAAATAGATTATACTTACTAGTATTCCGCCTGTTGCCCAGCGAGTTCTGTTTTTGTACGCCAAAGTGGTAGCACTTAATACCATTGCAGCCGCACATAGGGAAATCGAAAATAAAGGATCGACCACAAACAACGTATGAAAGGAAACTCTGTATTGGCTGAACGGTTCGAACCAGCCGGTGCCATATGCATTGAACGCATCCAAAAGGATATGGCTGAAAATCTGAATTCCAAAAAACAATATCCAAAATTTATAACTACCCTTTGGGACCCTCACCCATCGATGAAAAATCCAGGCCAAAAGTCCTGTTGCTAATAATCCGAATAAGAAAGAATGTGTAAAGCCTCGATGTGCCAAAACGTTGGACGAAGGATCCATCCAGAGTGAAAAAACAAAATCACCATCCGGTATGGATTGGGTAATTGCTCCTAAAAGCAAAGATTTTTTGCCAATACGTTTTGTGGCAATAAGTTCACCCAAACAGGCTCCTAATGCAAAATGCGTTATTGAATCCAAGCACAGGAATTAAAGTGCACGCCTACTTTTCTGAAAGTTACCTAATAACATTAACATTAGACCCAGCAAAAAATAAATCACCTGCAGGAAATGGGTTTGAGGCAAGAGATAGACTTGCACCAGTATCCAACCTGTAAGGATAGCTCCCTGAATGAAAGTGAAGGTAGCGTAGTATGGATTTTTCATCATGGTTAACATAGCCGCCAATAAAGTAAGTATCCCCACTGCAAAGAAAAGTATAAATCCAGGTGCTTGAAAATCTGTAAACAGGGTGTCATTCAGGGATAGGGTGTTTAAATCCAATACCTCACCAGTTGGATGGATAATAAGCGCTAAGCCACCCAGACTGGCTGAAATGCCGACCATAAGAAGCAAGCAAATGGTGGTTATCCAGGCATAGAATTGAGACTTGCTTTTTACAATTTTATTCATCGGTCCGCATCATTATTAATCTATCTGAAATAATCTTTAAACAAAGGCAATCCGCTGGTTCTCCGTCATTTTATCTGTTGTAAGAGTGCTACATTTAATCTTGTCATATTGATTATTGGAAGTTAATAGATTTAACAGTTCAATCTTGGCATCTGTGGGTCCAAAAATTACCACTTCGTCTGCATTACGAATACTATTTCCAATAGAAT
>JAEUUB010000949.1 GCA_016787745.1 Cyclobacteriaceae bacterium | reverse complement strand
CGTTGTTTCTTCAACGACTGAGCCCGTAACTTGCACAAAGGTTCCATCCCCAAGATTTCTATAAAGGCGATTTGTGCTTGTTCCGGCAATGAAAATATCCAGATGCCCATCATTGTCATAATCGCCCCAACTGCAACTCCTATCAATCCCTACAAATGATTCAAACACCGAACCTAAAACCCGGGTAAAGGTGCCATCGCCATTATTTTTATAAAGGCGGGTTTGTTGCTGAACAGCTATGGAACTAGCTTGGTTAAGCACTATCACATCCTGATCTCCATCATTATCATAGTCTGCCCATTGGGTTTCTCGTGTAAACCCAAAATCAGTCACCAGCTCGCCCTCGGTTATTCTCGTAAAGGTTCCATCCCCAGAATTGTTGCGCAGCAATATCTTATCGGAGGCAGTACCCAAGCCGGTATAGGTAGTTGCTAATAAGTCAAGATACCCATCATTATCGTAATCGGCCCATGATGAATTTGGGATACCCCCCTGGGTATATTGAGTCATGGTTATCTTTTGATATGTTCCATCACTTTTTCTGATCAAGAGTATATCAGAGGCATTGCTAACAGAAATAAAGATATCATTGAGCCCATCGTTATTTATATCAATGATGTTGATGTTTCTTGTTGAAGCTGCCATATCGGCAAGTTCCGGAATCGGGTACTTAACGAATTGGCCATTGCCCAAACTTCTAAAAATAAGAGGGGGCGCAACATTTTGACCTGTACTATCGGTAGTGACGGGAAGAGCCAGATCGTTAATTCCGTCCCCATCAATGTCACCCCACGCACCCCCCCCTCCGGTTCGGGTAAAAGTTTTTCCCGGAAGATTAGACATAGGAAGAAATAAATAATTGGATCGTGGGATAATGTTCACTTCCGCTGAATAAGCAGAAGTTCCGCTTGCATTTTTTGCCCGAACGCGGTAATAATAAGTGGTGCCGGTAACCAAACCCGGATCAAGATCTTTGTAAGCGATAAGAGGGAATATAACATCGGCTATCTTAGTAAAACCGCTACCTGAGCTTGTTGATCTTTCAACCTCAAACTGAGAAGTAAAATTACCGCTGGTCCAATTTAGCAAGATATGACCCGGTGTAAACACTGTGGCGGCGAGGTCCGTGGGAGCTGCGGGCGCAGGATCTGTAGCGTTTAAAGTGTAAACGGTTGTTTCTGTCCGCATGGGATATTGAGGATGGGTTTGCCAGGGAATAGTTAACGTATTAGTGGTAGGATTCCAGGTGCCATTGCCGTTGGCTATGTATTGCGAGAACGGA
>JAEUUB010000939.1 GCA_016787745.1 Cyclobacteriaceae bacterium | reverse complement strand
CGCTCGTACAGAAATTCTGAATTTTGAAAAATAGTTTTGAGGAATGGATTCTTAAATAACACTTCTTCCTCCATCGCCTTTACACTGCCATGCTTTTTCAAATTTTTTCTATGGGTAAGATAACAGAGTGTAAACTTTTGATCTTCCACCTTGCTTAACCCGCAATAACCCTCTTTAAAATTATGAAGGGATATTAAATCGGCTGGCTGATCGGTTCGAATATGATACTTTACACCTGCATAGGGCGATCTCTTCTGTACAAAGGATCGCTTCAGGGTATGATCTAATTTAGATCGCTTGCCGAAGGAACCGATTACTAAATCCGCAAAAAGGTCTGTTTGGCTCGTTTTGACAGAAAATGAATTATCGTTAAACGAAACATTCTCTACTTCAGTATCCAATAAAAACGTAACTCCTTTTTCCTGAGCCTTTTTGTAAAGAAAATGATCGAATGAATAACGACTAATGCCAAAGCCACCCAGATCTAGCGGGAGCATGGCAGAGCGACCATTTAAGGAGGTAAGCTGAAATCGATTAATATTGGGCGGATTAAATTCATCCGGGAATAAGCCGCGGGATTTTAAAAAGGGAACGGTTTCATTAGAAATGTATTCGCCACACACCCGATGAAACGGATACCTTTTTTTTTCCACTAAGGTTACCGAAAGGCCCTTTTCGGCCATGTAGTTAGCGCATACCAGCCCGGCCAAACCTCCCCCAACAATCAGAACTGATTTCACTTTCCTTGTTTCTATTGAAAAATAAAAGACTAAAAAAATATTGAACTATTAGCAATCCATTAAATCTTTTTCCCCGTTTATTTGTTTATAAAGTTGTTTATTCCATGGAATCAAAGACAAACCAAGCTGAGTTGTTAAACGTTTTAGTCGTTGGTAATAACCCCATCGAGTTATCTAAAACATTCGAAAGCCTGGGCCAGATTAAGCATCATACCGTAGTAACGGAGATTGCCTTTGATCTTGTGAGTATTATTGAAAGGCTTGGCCGCTTTAAGCCTCACTATATTCTAATTGACGATAACCTCGGAAAGATAGAATTGAAGCTTGCTGTTTCTACGCTATTAGGAAATCGCAAAACGAAACACATCCCTATAACCGTTTTAAAAAATTCGAATTATCAGGAAGCTCTCAATACAGGAGTAATGAACTATATCCTGAAGGATTCCATTACGGCCGAATCCCTTTATACAGCCTTGATAAATTCCTTGAAGTTTAAAAAGACACAACTTTACCTGCAACAGGCATACCGCAAGCGAAGAGGAAAGCTATTCCTTGCTTTGCGATCCATGTCATAAAGGATCTTCCAACCGAAAATCTCTCTTTATTCTAATTCCGTTTCTTTCTAATTGTAGATTTATTTTACGTCCTGGTTTTGAATTAAGAAATCCATTAATGGTATTGAGATCAAGATCAGAAGCAGCAATCCCATTCACGCTTACGATTTGATCACCAACCTGGATATCGGCTGTGGTTGAAGCCGATTTCGGACGAATATTTGTAATCTCAAAATTTTTAAGCCGGGCTCCCTTTGCCCGAATGGTTAAACCACTTAAGCTATAGTAAAAACTCTTCTTAAAGTGTGAGTTCTTCCTGAAATAAATTCGTTCTCCCGGAAAATTATAGATGACAGTAAATCTGCTTAAAATCTCTCCCCCTATAGATCCATTTCTAAAAATAGAACGATTTACTTTCAATGTGTCCATATAGGCATTAGGATCAGGAAAACTTGTAAGCACATTGTCGATTTTATATTTGCCCAGTTTCATCTGTTTTATTTTCCCTATCTGCCCCGTAATTACTCCCCCCAAACCGCGTCCGATAATACTGGTAACATTTCTATGGGGCACTCTTATTTTTTGATCTGATGTTGTTTCAAGAAAAAGCCCGTGACTGGCACCACTATCTACCAATAGTTTGGCGTTAAGCGATGTTGTGTCATTCATTTCCAAAACAATCTCCAGGTAAGGCTTGGTATCCTGAATGCTGATAGGTAACCATTGGAAGTTTTTCTTCTCTTTGAAACGCTGCGGAAGCATGAGGGTAAGCACTTTTTTTTCATAATTAACTTCCACAATAAACCGGCTAAACAACTCGTACCCTAAGATACCGTGCACATCGGTTCCCAGGTAATTTCGAAGTTCGAGGTAGTCTTGTTCCAATACCAACATAGCGTGCCCACGACCCTGCACACCGGGCATATCGAGGGAGACGTTATTGGTTACATAGGCATCGACCAGTTTTTCACCCCCCGGTCCGGCAATGGTGTATTTGCGGGAGTATTGAAGATTAAGAATATCACTATACGCTTTCTCTGTTAAAATAGAGGTGCGAACACCTGTGTCCAAAATAAATTTAAGCGGCAATTGATTGTTGAGGATCATTGGGACCACCACCAAATTATTGTAAATCTCTATAGGAAATTGAACTTTGGTTTTACCAGACGGTAACGAAAACCCCAATACCTGAGCCTTGCAAATTCCAGCCACTCCTAGTAACAGTCCTATAAAAAAAATCCGTACCCGCATGTATCTTTAAACCTCTTTTTTAAAGCTACCAAATTTTAGATATGTGCTTAAACGCTGGTTAATCCAAGCTGGATAAGTAGTTCCCCGGGGGTTTCAGCAACGTTAAGTTGCTCAAGATTTTTTGAATGGAGAAATCCTGCTTTCTCCATAGTTTGCATTTGATGAATCAAGGAATTGAAATAGCCATAGGTGTTTAACAAGCCTATAGAAGCATTAACAAGCCCAAGTTGCTTCCATGTTAAGATTTCGGCCAATTCATCCAAGGTTCCCCAACCACCGGGCAAAGCGACAAAAGCATCAGATAGATCGGCCATTCTTCTTTTACGCTCGTGCATACTGGCTACTACTTCCAGTTGTGAGATTCCCGTGTGCCCAACCTCCTTCTTCATAAGAAAGTCCGGGATCACCCCAATAACTTTTCCTCCTCCTTGCATTACTTCATCGGCAAGGATGCCCATAAGGCCAATGTTGCCACCACCATAGACCAAGGTGGAGTTTGTTTTACAAATCAGAACTGCTAATGCTTTCGCGGCCTCCGCATAAACAGGATCATTCCCTGAGGCGGATCCACAAAAAACGCATATATTCATTCAAACAATGAAGCTGTTATTAATGCTTAATGTCATGCTCATTATCGCTCACCTTGCTATTGGGAAACGCCCAAACAGAAACAATGGCAAGAACAAAAAGAGCGATTACTACACCAAAAACTGTCATGATCTTAGGATTTAACAACCAAATTTAGAGCATCAGGCTATATTATTTGCAAATTCGTCCTTAAAAATTGTAAACTCGTAAACTTATTTTAAAAATTGTCTGTATGGGCGCTTCTAAATCAAGATAGGTATGAAGAAATTTCTTCTCATTCTCGGATTAGTACTGGTAATAATCCTGAGTGCATTGATGTACATCCGGATGGTTTATACAAAAAAACCAAGCCCAGTAGGGATAACAAAATTTGAATCAGGAGAAACACGAATTACTGTAGAGTACTACCGCCCTTACAAAAAAGGGAGAGTGATATTTGGTGAATTGGTCCCCTTCGGGAAAGTATGGAGGACAGGAGCCAACGATGCCACCCTCTTTGAAACTAACAAAGATCTCGTATTTGGAAATCAAACCCTCAAGGCGGGGGAGTATTCAATTTTCACAATTCCGGGCGAACAGGTTTGGTCTGTTATCTTTAATTCAGAAACCGGACAGTGGGGAGTGGGATTTAATGGCGAGGCAAATCGAAATCCCGCCAAAGATAAACTTAGTGTCGAAGCAATTCCTTCAAATTTACAAGACAAGGTGATTGAACAATTCACCATTGCCCTGGAGAAATCCGGAGAAGATATGGAGCTTATTTTTATGTGGGACAAAACCTTGGTTTCGGTACCTTTTATGATTAAGTAACCATTGAATTTGTCCAGTTATCTCTCAAATCTTTCACAATCCTTGGTATCTTTGAATTTCAAATCCGGTTAACAAACACACATGATACAAGTAATTCCCTCCATAGCAATACGTAAGGGGAAGGTGGTGAAAATGCGGAAGGGTGATCCTGCAAGCGAAAAAGCCTATGACGAAAACCCTCTCGATTTAGCAAAGCGATTTGCAGATCATGGTATTGATGTTGTCCATCTGGTAGATCTGGATGGAGCTGAGCGGGGTAGCCCGAAGAATTATCACGTGCTTGAAGCCATTGCGGGCCATACCGATTTGAAAGTGGATTTTACAGGCGGGATTTGTACAGATGGTGACATCGAGAAGGCCTATGAGTTCGGTGCCGCCTACATCACAGCCTCAAGCATTGCCATCACCAGTCCCGAATTATTTGCATCTTGGATAATCTCATACGGCCGCGAGAAAATGACTTTGGGGGCCGATGTAACTGATATTGAGTCAAAAAAAATTGCCTTCCGGGGATGGTTAAAAAAATCAGAAATTACGCTCTTTGATCACCTTCAATATTTTTATGATCGCGGTCTAAAGTATGTGAAATCCACAGACGTATCGCGCGATGGGGTGTTGGAGGGTCCGGCTTTTTCGTTCTATCAGGAGATCATAAGTCGTTTCCCAGATCTTCAGGTGCTTGCCAGCGGAGGAGTGCGCGGAGTTGATGACATTAAACGTCTTAATGACATGGGTATTTTCGCGGTTATTTTTGGCAAAGCGTACTACGAAGGCATTCTTAAGCTTAAAGATCTCGAGCAATTTCTGATTAAAGGCCAGGCTCAATAACAACTCCGCCAATTCTCTCCGTAGAATTGTCAGGATGTTAACATAGCAATTGTATTTCTCCACCTGAAAGAATCCTAATTAAACTGATTTATTAAAGGGAGTTGAACTACTGTTCGACTATATCAGAAATCTTAAACTTCTGAATGATATAATATAGAAAGTTGAAGGAGAGGGCATCCTCCTCAGGCTTGGTTCCGGAGGCTTTTGCTTGCTCTGGATTTTTGGATTTCGTTTTGGTAGTAACGTTCGAATTGAAAGGCTGATCTTTGACAGGTGTTATTGGTTTTGATTCGGGCTCATAGAGCAAAGGCTTTTCTTCTCTGGTGCTTTGATCACTGTTAAGGTAGGGACCAATCTCAGGAATCTCATTATGAGGTACACCTTCTTGCGCATACACCGAAGTAATCGATGTCATCAAAAGCGATCCAAATATAAGAACCAGTAAAAGAGAAAAGTTTATCTTCATCTATTCCGGGGCTTTTAATCCAATTGATTTACAAACTGGGTTAGCTTTGCAAATTAGTAAAATTTTGATAATGATCACATTAGATGACTTTAATAAAATTGATTTCAGAACTGGCACTATAGTGAGGTCAGAACCCTTCCCAGAAGCAAAAAAACCAGCTTTTAAGCTCTGGATCGACTTTGGTCCGGATTTGGGGGTGCTAAAGTCCAGCGCCCAAATAACCGATCTATATACACTGGATTCGTTAATCGGAAGACAGATAATTGCGGTGGTAAATTTTCAGCCCCGCCAGATAGCTAATTTCATTTCAGAGGTCTTGGTCACAGGATTTCCAGATGAGAACAAGCGAGTTGTGCTAAGCTCCCTAGAGAGACCTGTTCCTAACGGATCGAGACTATTCTGACATGATTTTCTTCTCATCACTCGCCTCTATTTGCAACGGCAAGGTGCTGCAACAGAACCGGGAAAGAGAAATACGCGATCTGCTGATCGACAGCCGCAAAACGTTGCTCTCTGACCAAGCCTTGTTCTTTGCAATTTCTGGCGAGCGTCATGACGGACACAAATTTATTCCCGACTTGTATGCAGCCGGCATTCGTCAATTTGTTGTTGAACATGCCGTTTCCCTTGATCTTTATCCAGAGGCAAACATTCTTTTAGTCAATTCATCGCGTGCAGCTTTACAGGTGCTTGCCGAAGCGCACAGAAAAAGATTTGACATCCCCATTGTTGGAATAACAGGCAGCAATGGTAAAACGATTATTAAAGAATGGATTTTCCAACTCCTTGCGCCAGATTATAAAATTGTAAAAAATCCCGGGAGCTATAACTCTCAGGTTGGCGTGCCTTTATCTGTATGGCAAATTCAACATTATCACCAACTCGGAGTTTTTGAAGCTGGCATTTCCCAACCCGATGAAATGGAACGGCTCGAAAAAGTGATAAGACCAACGCTTGGAATATTTAGCAATCTGGGAAGCGCCCATGACAAGGGATTCATTAACCCTGAAGAAAAAGTTCGCGAGAAATTAAAACTGTTTCATAAAGTTGAAACGCTTATCTATTGTTCCGACAATGGCCTCTTAAAATCTGAAATCGAGGATCAAAAAATTCCTGCTATATCATGGGGCTTTACATCTGGGGGGGAGTATCTCGTTTCGCAGCATAAAAACAAAATCGAGATTCAAAATCATCAAAGTAGATTCGAACTCTTATTTCCTTTTACGGATAAGGCCTCTGTTGAAAACGCACTTCATTGTGTTATTCTTATGCTTCATCTTGGGTATTCAATTGCTTCCATTCAAACGCGGATCAGCACATTGCAAGCTGTGCCCATGCGCCTGGAGTTAAAACAGGGAATTAATAATTGCCAGGTAATTGATGATAGTTACAACAACGACTTAGGAGGACTTCAAATCAGCCTTGATTTTCTAAGCGGACTACAAAAAAAGAAAAAGACTTTAATTCTCTCCGACATTTTACAAACCGGATTAGAAGATTCCGCTTTGATAATAAAGATTCAGGAGATACTTGCTATGAGTGGTGTACAACGACTGATTGCCATTGGCCCAGTGTTGTATAGACATCAAAACCAGCTCTTGATAAATGGAATAAATTCAAGTTTTTATAAAAACACATCTGAGGCTCTGTCAGAAATTGTATGGGAGGAATTCGCGCACGAAATCATTTTAATTAAAGGCGCCCGCATTTTTCAATTTGAAACAATTGTAGCCCGTCTTCAGCGGAGAATTCACGGTACCCGCATAGAAATTGATCTGAATAAAATGGCTCATAATTTGAATTATTTTAAATCCAGATTAAATCCCGGTGTTAAGATTATGGTTATGGTAAAAGCTTTTGCCTATGGCAGCGGAAGTGAGGAAGTGGCTAACCTGCTTCAATTCCATCGGGTAGATTATCTTGGAGTCGCTTATACCGATGAAGGAGTTGATCTGAGAAAAAACCAGATCGGCCTTCCCATCATGGTTATGAATCCTACCGAAGAAAGTTTTCCCTTGCTTCTGGTAAATCAATTAGAACCTGCAATCTATAGTATTGGACTGCTGCGAGCATTTATAGACTTTTTACAAGATCAACCCTGCACCGTACATCTTGAGGTAGAGACAGGCATGCATCGGCTGGGGCTTGAAGAGGAAAATCTGGATGAACTTATTCAGCTACTTAGGGAGAATCGAAATATTTCAATCGCAAGTATTTATTCACATCTGGCGGGCGCAGATGAATCAACCCATGATGAATATTCGCAAGCACAATTCGATAGGTATCAAAGCTCATATAAAAAAATAAGCACAGCTTTAAATAGTAAACCCATAAAACACATTCTTAATTCCCCTGGTATCCTTCGGTTGCCACAACTCCAAATGGATATGATTCGATTGGGTATTGGTCTATATGGCATAAATCCCACCTCCGACTCTGTGGATCAGCTACAGCCTGTGGCAACGCTAAAAACCGTTATCTCACAAATAAAAAAAATAAAAGCCGGGGAGTCCGTTGGGTACGGGCGAAAAGGTCAACCCACCCATGCGATAACGTTAGCAACCATTGCAATTGGTTATGCCGATGGATTTAGTCGAAGTTTCAGCCGGGGAGCCGGCCAGGTATTGGTTAAAGGAAAACGGGCACCGGTCGTTGGCAATGTATGCATGGACATGACCATGATCGACATTACCGGAATTGATGCAAAAGAAGGTGATGACGTTATTGTTTTCGGTGAGGGCCTGCCTATTCAGGAAATTGCCGCTCGAATAAATACCATTCCGTACGAAATTCTTACCAATACAAGCGAACGTGTTAAGCGGGTCTTCTTTGCGGGGAGTTACTAAAGAATTTAATCCAAAGCATTTAGCGTTACCCAATACCGATAGGCAACCAATGCCTTCTCAAATTTTGAAAGCCGGGTAATATCCCGTTGGCTAAATCGAGGCATAATTACTTTATTAATCTTTGCGAGTACTTTAAATACGATTTTTTTCATCTTTTATAATCCTTTGAAAGTGTGAAAACGCCAGCACCGCTAAACGATAGGAATATACGTTAGCAGCCCAAATTTTTTTTCAAATCTCTTTTCGGCAGTCCGCCATAATCAAAATGGTCCTGGTCAACATTTGCCTCCATGGGCTTCGGTTTCTTATCGGCTTTATCATCCTTTTTTGGTTTTACTACTTTCTTCTTCATCACCGAAGATAATCATTGTTTAGAACCCCCTGTAAAACTATATTCGCACTGTTTAAAATTAATCTAAATAAGAAGTGGGGCCTAAGAAAAGTGTTGCAGACATGAGGCCAGGCGAAACAGCAGTTATTTCTGACTTTTTAGATGACAATTTGTCAACTAAACTTCTGGAAATGGGCTTTTTACCTGGTACGGCAGTACGTTTTAATTTTACTGCGCCTTTGGGTGATCCGGTGTGTGTAAGCGTTTCTGGTTACGACCTCTCACTAAGACTCGAAGAAGCTTCTACGATTGTGATTCTTAACTGATGGCTATCAATAAAAGGTTGAAAATTGCCCTTGCCGGAAAACCAAACTCCGGAAAATCTTCGCTGTTTAACAAGCTAACTGGCCTTAACCAAAAGATTGGGAATTTTCCAGGAATTACGGTAGACAAACGGACCGGAATCTGCCAGCTTACCAATCAAACCCTGGCCGAAATAATTGATCTCCCGGGAATCTACAGTCTCTATCCGCGCACGCTGGATGAAAAGATTGTAACTGAAATCTTTGCCGATCAAAAAGGATCACACTATCCCGATTGTGTTGTGTTGGTGGCGGACGCAACCAATTTAAAAAATTGTATGCTGTTGCTCACACAGCTTATTGATTTAAAACTCCCCATTGTGCTGGCTTTAAATATGATGGATCTGGCAGCTCAATCCGGACAAAGTATAGACCTGCAGGAGTTTTCCGCTTCCCTGGATCTTCCCGTAGTAATGATCAATGCGCGCACAGGCCAAGGCATTGATGACTTAAAGGAAGTTTTATCCAAGCCTGTTAATCCTTCAAAAAAACTTGTCTATAAAATTGATGCTGAAATTCAGCCCCTCGTTTCCAACATTAAAAATAAATTTAATCTGTCTGCAGAATACGAAGCTTATCAGTATCTACAGCAGACTGACAATTTGGTTTTTCTTAGCGCGCAAGACCGAAGATATATTGCCGAACAGGCGGAAGCGGAAAAATTTTTCCCACACAAATATCAGGGAGCCGAAACCATCATGCGTTATGGTTTTATTCAGGACTTACTAAACCGGGTGATTCTTAAGACATCCGATCCTGAATGGAAGAAATTTTCTTATCGAATCGATCGTGTCCTCACGCATAAAGTATGGGGCTATCTCATTTTCTTCTCCGTACTCTTTCTGATTTTTCAATCCATTTTTGCCTGGGCCCAAATTCCCATGGATTTTATTGATAGCACGTTTGCGCAATTAAGCAATACACTCGATGAGATTTTTCCTAAGGGGCCATTCTTTGACCTGATAACACAAGGGCTAATTCCAGGCATTGGCGGGATTCTTATTTTCATTCCACAGATTGCCATACTCTTTGCCTGCATTTCAATACTTGAAGAAAGTGGATACATGGCGCGCGTTGTGTTTCTAATGGATAAAATCATGCGCAAGTTTGGCCTAAGTGGCAAGAGTGTTGTGCCTCTTATTTCGGGCATGGCTTGTGCGATTCCGGCTATTATGGCTACCCGCACAATTGAAAATTGGAAGGATCGGGTGATTACAATTTTTGTAACTCCCTTTATGAGTTGCTCTGCACGCCTTCCGGTATTTACTATTCTTGTGGCACTTATTATTCCTGAGGATAAACTATTTGGCTTCTTTAACTATCAGGGGTTAGTTTTAATGGGGTTATATCTCCTTGGTTTTTTTGCCGCTATCCTCTCTGCCTTTGTTTTAAAGTTTATCATTAAAACAAAAGAACGCAGTTATCTCATCATGGAGATGCCGACCTACCGCAGGCCAAAATGGGCCAATGTCGGGTACACAATCGTTGAAAAAACCAAATCGTTCGTATTTGAAGCCGGTAAAATTATTCTTGCCATCTCCGTTATTCTGTGGGTTCTTGCCAGCTATGGCCCCGGAGATGAAATGAAAAGAGCCGAAGAGATTGTGCGCACGGAATATGCCGAAAATAATCTTTCTGAAAATGAATTCGAAAGCAAAGTGGCAGCCTATAAACTGGAACATTCGTATGCGGGCATTATTGGCAAGACGCTTGAACCCGCCATTAAACCTCTTGGTTACGACTGGAAAATTGGAATTGCCCTGGTAACTTCATTTGCAGCCCGGGAAGTTTTTGTGAGTACCATAGCTACCATCTATAGTCTGGGAAGCACCGATGATCAACAGACCATTAAAGGGAGATTAAAATCTGAAATCAATCCTGAAACCGGTGGCCCACGATATACACCGGCTGTAGGACTTTCTCTGCTTGTATTTTACACCCTGGCTATGCAATGCATGAGTACTTTAGCCATTGTTAAGCGTGAAACAAAAGGCTGGAAGTGGCCTCTCATGCAACTTGCCTACATGACTATTGTAGCTTATCTGGCCGCCTTCGTTATCTTTCAAAGTCTATCTTAGTGAACATCTTCTCGTTTCGGTTGTTTGAAAAGAGTCTTTTCTATCTATCTTTAAAAATACATTTTTCTAATGAACACACATGCTTCTCGTAATTCTCAGTTAGGCCTCCTTTATCTCTCTCATTTATTGATTGGCGCGGACGGATCCGCAGACCTGAAAGAATTTCAGGCGCTATCAAAAATCAGGGAAAAAGAGTCAATTCCCGATTCTATCTTCAAGGAATTTGAAGCGGCTGTGGGCGGAAAAAATGAGCGCGAGATTTATAAGGCCGGCATGGAGTTAATTAATTCATGCACTGATGAAGAAAAACTCAATGCATTTTCCCATCTCTATAAATTATCTGAAATCGATGGAAGGGTGCATGTAAAAGAAATTCGGCTACTGCTCTATACCATAAAAAATGCAAGAATAGAATTCAATGACGTTGTAGCCCAGGCGAAGACATTATCTGATTATTGAACTGAATATCCTGCCTATCTTCGTGCAAAAATTTATTTTTGCCCATGGCAGACACATTCTACCAAAACTTTACACTGGGAATACTGGGCGGGGGCCAATTAGGTCGTATGCTCCTTCAATCAGGTATCGATTTGAATCTTACCTTTCACGTGCTTGATCCCGACCCTCAGGCTCCTTGTTCAAAATTAGCTGATTTTACGTGTGGAAAATTAACGGACTATCAAACTGTATTTGATTTTGGACAAGCATGCGATCTGATCACCATTGAAATTGAGAATGTAAACACGCAGGCGCTTGCCGATCTTGCTAAAGCGGGAAAAAAAGTCTTTCCACAGCCCAAAATCATTGAGCTTATTCAGGATAAACGAAAACAAAAAAAATTTTTTGAATCCCATGGCATTCCAACCGCTGAATTTATTCTTGTCGAAAACCAGCGTGATGTAATAAATCACAAAAGTTTTTTGCCCGCGGTCAATAAATTAGGGAGAGAGGGATACGATGGCCGGGGCGTTCAAATGCTACGCACTGAAAAGGATCTTCCAAAAGCGTTTGATGCCCCTGGACTATTGGAGAAATTGATTGATTTCGATAAAGAGATTTCCGTGATTGTTTCACGCAACTCAAAAGGCGAAGTGGCCTCCTTCCCAGCCGTTGAAATGGTTTTTCATGCTGAGGCAAATCTTGTTGAATATCTGTTCTCTCCGGCTCAGATTGAGGAACCCGTTGCCATACAAGCAGACCAAATTGCACGTAAGGTCATTGAAAGGTTAGAAATGGTTGGGCTATTAGCCGTAGAAATGTTTGTAACTAAAGATGGGCAAGTGCTTGTAAATGAAGTGGCCCCGCGCCCCCATAACAGTGGTCACCAAACTATTGAAGCAAACAAAACCTCACAATACGAACAACACTTGAGGGCGATTTTAAACCTGTCGCCTGGCAGTACCACAATCATAAGTCCGAGCGCTATGGTTAATCTATTAGGGGAAGAGGGGTACACGGGGTTAGCAACTTACGAAGGGCTGGAAGACGTTCTCCAGCTAGAAGGTGCTCATGTTCACTTGTACGGAAAAAAGATAACCAAACCTTTTCGAAAAATGGGGCATGTAACCATAGTTGATGCCGATCTGGAAAGTTTGAAAAAGAAAACCAACTTTGTAAAACATACCCTAAAAGTAAAAGCATGAGCAAACCATTAATAGGAATCATTATGGGGAGTCAGTCCGATCTCAAAATAATGAAAGAGGCTGCCGAATTTTTAGAAGAGCTAACCATTCCTTTCGAATTGACGGTTGTGTCGGCTCATCGCACACCCCAACGAATGGCTGATTATGCCTCCACGGCCCGCGCCCGTGGGCTGAAAGTAATTATTGCCGGTGCAGGCGGGGCTGCCCACTTGCCGGGCATGGTCGCTTCCTTCACATCGCTTCCCGTTATTGGCGTACCTATTAAATCATCCAACTCTATTGATGGTTGGGATTCCGTCCTATCCATCCTTCAAATGCCTTCGGGTGTCCCCGTGGCAACCGTGGCATTAAATGGCTCCAAAAATGCGGGTATCCTTGCCGCTCAAATCTTAGGATCCGAAAACAAAAACATCGCCCGAAAGTTAGATTCCTTCAAAAAAGCCCTTCAAAAGAAAGTTGAACTTTCTTTTCGATCAATTGAAAAGAAAGGCTGGAAGAACGTAGAATAAGCTAAAGCCCGAATCGTAAAAAAATTGTAATTTTCATTCGGTTAATTCTCTTTACCTTATGAATCCCGGAGAAAAAGGATGGCTTAAAGAATACTTAGATTTTCGCAAAGAGCTGTTGAAAGATATTTCCTCCGAGAGCAAGCTCGCAGCACACCCGGAACAATCCCTGTACAAAATTATTCAGCCGCGGGG
>JAEUUB010000067.1 GCA_016787745.1 Cyclobacteriaceae bacterium | reverse complement strand
GGAATTGATCATAAAATCGATTTGCGTTTGGGAGATTCAGAAAATCTTCCTTTCGAAGAAAATAAATTCGATGCTGTGATCGTTGCTTTTGGAGTGCGTAATTTTGAAAATCTTGAAAAAGGCCTTGCAGAGATGCAACGGGTGCTTAAACCCGGGGGGCAACTTGTGGTACTAGAGTTTTCAAAACCGCGGGTTTTTCCTTTTAAGCAGCTTTACAATTTTTATTTTAAATTCGTTTTACCTAAAATAGGACGATTGGTTTCGCGTGATTCGGCTGCCTACACGTATTTGCCCGAATCTGTGCAGGCTTTTCCTGATGGGGCGGATTTTACTAATATTCTTAACCGGATTGGTTTCAATAATACTACATGTCAGTCATTAACATTCGGCATCAGTTCGCTTTATACAGGAACAAAATAGTTCTGTTAGTTCTGCTGGGTCTGGTACCGGTTGTGGGACAAGCTCAAATTTTTAAATGGGCCCGACAGAATAATCCAAACTACGATCATCGGTTGATCAGTTATGGATTTATGATTGGACTGCACACCACAGCTTATCAGGTTAAATATGCCGATCAATTTGTTACTACACAGTATGATACCGTACATTCTGTTATGGCAGAATTTTCGCCCGGATTTTCGCTTGGCTTTTTAGTGAATTACAAAGTGAGTGAATTTGTTGATTTGCGCCTGATGCCCAAGGCGGGATTTTATACCCACACCTTGCGGTACAACTATACAGATGAAACTACAGACTTTCAGTCCGTAGAGACCACGCACGTGGAGTTTCCTTTTTTATTAAAATATAAGTCGATGCGAAGAGGGAATGTTCGTATGTATATGATTGGCGGCATTACCCCAGGGTTTGAGTTGTCGGGTAAAAATGATATCCAGGCAAGTTCGGCTACCCTGGATATTAAGAGATATAATATTCAGTTAGAGACGGGTTTGGGCTTTGATTTTTATTTCCCGCTCTTCAAATTCTCTCAAGAAATTCGTTTTGCTAAAGGTCTCGTTAACGTGCTGGGCTCTGACCCAAGCGTATACAGCGATCCGCTGGATCGCTTAAACACAAACACCATAGCCGTTTATTTCATTTTTCAATAAGCGGATTTTCATCCCCCGATTTATCGATTAATTTGCGTGACGATAGCAGAAAAGCTATCCTAATCTTTTTTATGTCAAAACGAATTGCGCTTATAACCGGTGCTACTTCAGGGATTGGAGAAGCTACAGCCCGCACGCTGGCCGCCCATAATTTCAAACTCATTCTGTGCGGAAGACGAAGGGATCGGCTGCAAAAGTTAGAGACGGAATTACAGCAATACACGGAGGTAACGACTCTTTCCTTTGAAGTAAGGAATCAAAGGGAAGTTATGAGTAGCATTGCATCCTTGCCGGATGCCTGGAAGTCAATCGATGTGCTTATCAACAATGCAGGCAACGCCCATGGTCTTGATCCTATTCAAACGGGTAGTGTTGATGATTGGGATGCGATGATGGACATTAATGTAAAGGGGTTACTGTACGTTACCAAAGCCGTACTGCCTGTAATGACAAAGCGAAACAGCGGGCACATTATAAACATAGGCTCCATTGCCGGTAAGGAAGTGTATGCCAATGGAAATGTGTATTGTGCCAGTAAGTTTGCGGTGGATGCCCTAACGAAAGGCATGCGCATTGATTTGAATGCCCATAATATAAAAGTTACGGGTATCCATCCGGGATTAGTGGAAACCGAATTTTCGTTGGTGCGGTTTAAAGGCGATGAAGCGCGCTCAAAAAATGTATACAAAGGATTTGACCCCTTGATGGGCAACGATATTGCCGATTTGATTTTGTTCACGCTTACGCGACCTGCGCATGTAGTTATTGCCGATTTGGTAGTGCTACCTACAGCCCAGGCCAGCGCAACCGTGGTAAAGAAAAATATTTAATGGGATTATTTTCTTCGGATTGTACACCCGACCGCCCGCTGTACAGCAATTTCCGTTTTTTGGCCGGCCAGTAATTTCTCGATAGCCTCTTTTAAAAAACTTTGCTTAACGTCTGTGGCCGTTTGCGGGTTGTCGTCAATGGCCCCGCTATAAGCAACTGTAAATTTTCCACCCGAAGTATTCAATAAAAAGACTTCAGGACTTTTGCGGGCTCCAAAAGTTTCCATCGCTTTCTGCTCTTTGTCCGCTAAGTAAGGGATTGGCAAGTCACTATAATGAATAGCCATCTGGGCTGCATTCTCTTCTGCTTCCTGATTTGCATTAATAAAGAGAAATTGAATTCTACCTGAATAGGAAGAAACCAACTCCTTGAGGCGATCTTTGTAATAATTATCGAATGGACATTCGTGGCTCGTAAACACAACGGCAATACCGGCTGCCGATTTGTATTGACTCAGTGAAACGGTCTTTCCATCTTTTACATTGGTAAGCGAAAAGTCTTTAATCTCTGTTTGTGCATTTGCGCCCAGCGTTGCGGTCAGCAAAATGGCTAGCCCTGATTTTTTCATAGCTAAAGTTAACCAGATTTATTAAAATAATTTCTTGCATCAGCCAGGGGTTGTAAATACCAACACATAGTCGGTTTGTACACTATAAGCTAACGTCAATTCGCGGCTGTTGCCATGGGCAATTATCTTTCCTCTTAAATCACCCGTGCGCATGCGTTCAAAGGGTTCGATCAACAAATGATTAGCAAAAGACAAGCCCCTTTTGCCATACGATTTGTACATGGCTTCTTTACCACACCAATATATACAATGTTTAACGACATCGGATCCGGCATCATTTAATTCAACCGGAGATAATACGCGGTGTGCAATGTTCAATAATTTAGACTTGGGTTGTTCGAGGTCAATACCGACCGCACGGACCGGGTCTATTTGCGCAGCGACATATGGGTAGGAGTGTGACAATGAAATGTAATGTGAATTATGTTTTAAAAAAGGTTTCCCGAACTCGTCCTTTTCTATGCCATAGAAATCCAAACCACAATTTTCTACCAGAGCCTTAATTAGCGAACGCCCGGCAAGCCACTCCAACCTCTTGGTGCTACTAATAAGAGAAACATCAACCGTTTCATTAGAAATTTCAGAAAGCTCGTTTTCTGATTCGGTTATATACCAAAGTGCCCAGCCACTCTGCTTATTCAACATTTGTGTTTTTAATAATGGCATTGGTTTCTTTCACTTATTAATTCAATTTTGTCTATTAATCTAAGTCATCTGTTGATGTCGGCAATAAAGGTAGAAAAACTTCATTCACTAACGGGGCATCGCGATTGTGTTTATACCATAGTTCCCTCCGGTTTTCCAAATCTTTTCTTCTCT
>JAEUUB010000923.1 GCA_016787745.1 Cyclobacteriaceae bacterium | reverse complement strand
CTGAATATCAGTTCAGGAGATGAAGTGATAACGCCCGCCTGGAGTTGGATTTCAACCTCGGAAGTAATTACGGCAGTTGGCGCTGAACCAGTATTTGTTGATGTTGATTCCACCTACTATACGGTTACAGCTTTAGAAATTGAAAAGAAGATCACAAGCCGTACCAAGGCGGTTATTGTTGTTCATCTTTACGGACAAGTGGCCGAGATTAACAGAATTAAGGAGTTATGTCAACATAAAAATATAGCGATTATTGAAGATTGTTCGCAAGCGCATTTGTCTGAAGCAGATGGAATAATAGCAGGTGTTGCCGGGGATTGTGGTGTATTTAGTTTTTACCCCACAAAGAACCTGGGGGCATTTGGCGATGCGGGTTGCATTATTACGAATAATGAAGAACTGGCAATTAAAATCAGGAGGTTGGCCAATCATGGGGGGTTAACTAAGGACGAACACCTGGTGGAAGGATTTAATAGCCGGCTGGACACCTTGCAAGCCGCTATCCTGAATGTAAAGCTTCCCTATCTTTCCACCTGGACCAAAAGACGAATTGAATTAGCGCAACTGTATAAATCAGAGTTAATCGGCATACGGGAAATTACTTTACCGCAGGTTCGTCATAACAGTGTTCATACATTCCATCTTTTTGTTGTGTTGGCGGAGCGCAGAGACCAATTAAGAGAGTATTTGTTTGAACGGGAAGTACAGTCTCTGATTCACTACCCCAAAGCCCTGCCCTTTGAACCTGCATACAGTTATCTGAATCATAAAAAATCTGATTTTCCAGTTTCGTCTAATTTGCAAGAGTCGGTTCTTTCATTACCCATATACCCTGAACTTGAGAAAGATCAGATAAAATATGTTTCTAAAGCTATACGATCATTTTATGAAACTTTCTGAGATCTCAAAAGTGGGTGTAGTAGGGGCGGGTACCATGGGGCAGGGAATTGCCGTATCCTGTGCGTTGGCCGGTTACGAAACAATCTTGTTTGATGTTAGTAAGGAGGCATTGAAGACAGGGCAAGATCAAATCAAAAAAATGTTGGAGCAATCGGTAAGCAAGGGTAAGCTTAGCCAGCAAAAATTTGATCAGGCGTTGAAAAAAATAAGCGTAACAGATGAGGTTAGTGAGGTGCGCGCAGAGTTGGTTATTGAAGCGGTCGTTGAAAATCTTAAGATAAAGCAAAATTTATTCACTCAGCTTGAGAAAATAAATGCTGGGAAATCCGTACTGGCAACCAATACCTCATCAATCCCGATAACTCAGATAGCAGAAGTTTTACAGCAACCCTCCCGGTGTATTGGATTACATTTTTTCAATCCGGCACACGTTATGAAGTTGGTAGAGGTGATTGCGGGAACCGAAACCAATCCAGCTTTGATTTTGCTTATGAAAGAATTTACAGCCGCCTTAGGAAAAGTTGCTGTTGAGGTAAAAGATTCTCCGGGTTTTATCGTTAATCGGGTAGCCAGGCATTTTTATGTTGAATCCCTTAAAGTCATGGAAGATAAAGTAACCTCGTTTGAGGGAATTGATAAACTAATGCGATCGGCCGGTTTTAAAATGGGACCGTTTGAGTTAATGGATCTGATTGGAATTGATGTGAATTACGCGGTTACAACGTCTGTTTACGAGGGCTTTCAAAAAGCACATAAGTTCAAGCCCAGCAATATCCAATATCAAAAAATCAGCGAAGGAAATTTAGGAAAGAAATCAGGCAAAGGTTTTTATGAGTATTCGAAAAAGTAAATTCATTTTTTTGACATTACTTCTGGTGGCGTGTACGCGCGACTTGTATGATGATCCCATACCTATAATAGCCTTTGCAGACATCGTAATCAATCTTAATTTGCCCGAATACGCTAGTCTAAGAACGGATGGCGGTTCTAAAGAACTAAGTACGGGTGGCGTTCGGGGCATAATTGTATACAGGCAGAATGCTTCCACCTATTTAGCCTATGAGCGCAATTGCTCTTACCATCCCAATGAAGCATGTGCCACGGTAAACATTCATAGCTCGGGCCTTTATATGATTGACCCGTGTTGCAATTCAAATTTTACCTTAGAGGATGGCACGCCAACCGGAGGCCCCGCGTGGCGGCCCTTGTTGCAATATTTCACTCAGCTATCAGGCTCTACCCTCACCATAACGGATGAGGTAATAAATTAATCACTAATACTTAGCGTGTATTCGACCATAGAAGTAATACACAACCAACCCGATAATAATCCAAATCATAGCAATGGTAAGGATTAATGTATTTAGTGAAAACATTAC
>JAEUUB010000917.1 GCA_016787745.1 Cyclobacteriaceae bacterium | reverse complement strand
TTGCGGAGCCCACATTAAAATTTGCCAAAGTGGAACAAAGTAAGCGCTAATCATCAGCAAGCTGGCCACCGTAAGTAAAATTCTGGAAATAGGTTTTAGCGAAGTCATGATAAATGTTGTTTTTAAATTTTGTCCCGTTCTGCCCCGAAATAATCGGGGCAGACGCGGAACATTCAACCAATAAACTATGAAAACGTGATCAATGGCCAGCGCCACTTGCTTCGCCTTCAATCACTCCGGTTGAAAACTTCAAAGGAACGTTGCTTCCCGCAGGGGATACCCGCATATAACCCGACATCTCCTGGTGCAAGGCTGAACAAAAATCTGTGCAATAGAACGGCACAACGCCTTGTACCAAAGGTTTATATTTCAGGGTTTGCGTTTCACCGGGCATAATCAGGATCTCGGCATTGGTAGCACCGCGAATCGCAAAACCATGCGGCACATCCCAGTCTTGTTCCAGGTTAGTAACATGGAAGTACACTTCGTCTCCTACTTTTACTCCCTCAATATTATCAGGCGTTAAATGCGATCGAATTGCCGTCATATACACATGCACTTCATTTCCCTTACGTTCCACCCGGGCCTGACCTTCGCCTTTGGCCACGTAGGGGTTTTCGTTCTCCTCGATTTTATAAATTTTAGTAGAGTTGGGTGTAATCAAACTTGCAGGAATTGCCTCTGCATAGTGTGGCTCGCCAACCGTAGGAAAATCGAGCAACAACTTCATTTTATCACCGGATATATCATACAATTGTGCAGATTGCGTTAATTCCGGGCCGGTAGGAAGATATCTGTCTTTGGTGATTTTATTGTAGGCAATTACATATTTACCATGCGGCTTAGAGGTGGGGCCTCCGGGTACACTCAAGTGACCTATTGAATAATAGGTTGGCACGCGATCAAGCACTTCCAACGTTTTAACATTCCACTTTACAATTTCAGAGGAGACAAAGAAAGATGTATACGCATTTCCTTTTTCGTCAAACTCGGTATGCAATGGGCCCAAGCCAGGCTTTTTCACTTCGCCATGTAAAGCTGACTCATATTTAATTACCGGAATCCCGTTAAAATCGCCTTCATAGTCTTTAGCCGCAATAGCCGCTTGCACTTTGGTAAAGGAGAACACGGGCATCATAGCAGCCAACTTACCGCTGCCCACAATGTATTCACCACTTGGATCCACATCACAACCGTGTGGCGACTTTGGACATGGAATGAAATAAACAATATCCGGTAGCTCCATCACATCCAATACAGTAACTTCACTTTCCATGGTTGTGGTGGCGGTATGGGTTTTATCATCATATACGTTGTGTGCATACTTCACCTTTTCAATCTTTCCTTTTCCCAGCGCCAGATATTCTTCAGCCTTCTTCCAGTTAACCGCCATGATAAAGTCCTTATCATTTTGCGATGCATTTACTTCCAATAAAGTATAGGCTTGTTCAGTATTGTAACACGAGAAGAAGAACCAACCATGTGAAGCTCCTTTTCCGGCACGACTCAAATCATAATTGAAACCGGGGGTGCGCAGTTGAAAAGCAATATTCATCCTTCCGGTTTCGGGGTTCACTTTAATGAAACTGATCGAACCCTTAAAATTTTCCTTGTATGAACTGATAGGCACATCTTTGCCGCCCATAGGTACGCTAAAGCGGGTACCCGCAACCAGGTATTCTGTATTTTCGGTAATGAAGGGTGATGAGTGATTTCCACCACTATTTGGAATCTCGAGAATTTCTTCGGTTCTGAATGACTTAAAACTTACCCTGGCTACGCGAGGCGTATTGTTGGCATTGGCAAACATCCAGCGACCATCGTGCTCCCCTTTTGTTGTTGACAAGGCGATGTGATGCAAATCATCCCAGGGTACATTGCCATGCGATGTGTTCAACATGGGCTTGGTTTCTTCGCTGTAGCCATATCCGCTTTCGGGGAATACAGAAAATACAGGGAGAATCTTAAACAATCTGCCTGATGGAATTCCGTAGACACCAATTTGTCCATTAAACCCACCCGACACGATGTTATAAAATTCATCGTACTGACCCGGTGCTACGTAAACCTTTGAGGCAGCATCTCCGGTAGTTACCGTGTTTGGGGCTTTGGGTTTACAGCCTTGCCATACGACAAGGCCTGTTAAAATTACGAGTACCGAAAGGCCCCGATGTATTATACTAGTTTTCATAGATATTAAAGTTGAGGTTAGTTTATTTTTTATCGGGCGGCAATAACACGGCATCGATCACATAAACGATACCATTCGACCCACGCGCTGTTCCCAAAACGTTGGCACCGTTAACCGTTATCTTACCGTCTTTCACATTTAGCGTAACATTATCAAGATTCACCTGATTAAGTTTCATCCCATCACGCACCATGTTTTCATTTAACACGCCTACGTAAACATGATATTCTAAAATATTACGAAGGGTTTCTTTGTTCTCTGGTTTAACCAGATTTTCAACCGTGCCTGCAGGCAAAGCAGCAAAAGCAGCATCGGTAGGGGCAAACACGGTAAACGGACCCGCATTGGAAAGTGCATCCACATACTCGGCCGCCTTTAGTGCAGCCACCAGGGTGGTGTGATCTTTAGAACTTACTGCAATCCGTACAACATCTGGATTTGAGGTCTCATCCTGAACGGTTGACTGGCCGCCATCCACGGGCGAGGCAACACTGGAAGTCGCACTTTCTGAACTGGCCGATTGCTGGCCACACGAAAACGTGAGCAATCCAAAAGCTAAAACGATAAGATAGTTTTTCATAGAGGTTTATTATTTGGTTGTTTATTTCTCGCCATCGTTTTGACGCATAAACTCAAGTACATCCCGTGCATCCCCAATCGACAAATTCTGATTTGGCATGCGCATCAAACACAATTCAAGCATCTTCTGAGCTTCTTCATCTTGTTCCAGCATTACATCCACATTCAGAATCATGTTCATAATCCATTCGGGCTTCCTGCGTGTGGTTATGTCTTTCCATCCTGGCCCCACCACTCGCTTATCATCTAGCTTATGACATGCCTGGCATTTCATATTATAAATTTCAACACCCCGCTTAACACGCTCTTGATCCAAGGGTGTGTTCAGAGTAACATTTTTTATAGCTCCAATTCCCTTAGTGGGATCGGTAATAGCCTCTACCGCACTTTTATTAGGATTAGATTCTTTTGCGCCATCAGCAGGTTTATCTGGTGCGCATGAAAAAGCCAGACAGGCCATTGCAATTCCAAGTATATACTTCATAGTTTATTTGGTTTGGGTTATAGTGTTATCTTTCTTCCTACTAGTTTAAGTTTACCTTCTTCCTCCATTTTTTTAACGGTACGAATCACCGTCTCTACCCGCAGTCCACTCATATCCGCCAATTGCTGGCGGGTAAAGGGCACTGTGTACTCACCTTTTAAGATGGCATCTTGCTTGTTCCCTTGATCTATTGAGTCTGATTTTAAGTAGTTTAACAAACTGGTGATGCGGTGCTCAGGATCATAAGATGAAATTTCAGATAGCACCATAGACTTATAGCGTAACCGCTGGCACAGCACCTGATCCAAGCGTAAATGAATCTCAAAATTTTCGCGAAGAAGAGTTAAGAATCTCTCCTTCGATAATTTAATTATTATAGATGGTTCTAATGCCACTGCACTGCTTGGATAAGGAAAAGAACAAAGTAAGGGTGGCTCACCAAAGCTGTCATTCATTTTAAAAATTCCCTGAATAAATTCCTGACCCTCGGGGCTGTTCGTTATCATTTTAACCGACCCACTCATCACCTGGAAATAATGGAGAGCCTCATCGCCTTCCCTGAAAATTACATCGTCCTTTTTAAGGTTGATTCCCTTTGCCCCATAACTTTGAAGTACTAGTGGATCAATCATAAGCCGATGGATTTGATGATGTAAACCTACCTGCACACTGGTTTGTGAAAAATGATTTATGTCATGAATTCCTGTGATATGTTTCATAAAGGCCTGCAAAACAGGGTTCCAAAGGGAATTGCAATCAATTAAACACGATGGAATACTGTTCTTTTTCATTTTGGTCGGCCTACAAGAATAATTGGTTATCGACCAATAATTTTATGATTCAGATCATATTACAAGGTGGATTTTGAAAATAGAATTATTGTTCCGGACGGGAACGGAATTAAATAATCAAAGAGATGATCGGTTAAAGAAAGTTACTCCGCGCTAAACTTGTAAACTGTTTTTTGCTTATAGACTTCCCCCGGTTTGAGTATAGTAGTCGGGAAATCCGGATGATTGGGTGAATCCGGAAAATGCTGGGCCTCCAGACAAAAGGCAGTCCGGTAATCATATCTCTTACCCTTTTTGCCTTTGTCGGTGCCATCTAAAAAATTGCCTGAATAAAATTGCAACCCGGGCTCGGTGGTCCATACTTCCATTACCCGTCCCGAAGTTGGCTCTTTTACAGTGGCCGCCAACGAAAACGTATTGGCTTCTTTTCTCAAGACCCAGTTATGATCAAAGCCTTTCCCGTTTTTGATTTGCGGATTTGCATCATTGATATGCGCTCCAATTCTGGTTGGCTTCGTAAAATCAAAAGGCGTTCTGGGTACTGGTTTTAATTCTCCGGTAGGAATCAGGCCTTCATCCACTGGTGTAAACCGATCGGCATAAATAGTTAATTCATGATCTAGTATGTCGCCATTTCCCGCTCCTGCAAGATTAAAGAATGAGTGATGTGTAAGATTGATAATCGTGGTGATGTTTGTAGTTGCCTCGTAATCAATAACCAATTCATTCTCATCAGTAAGGCTGTAGATTACTTTTACGTTCAATTCCCCCGGATAATTTTCTTCACCGTTCTTGCTCAGATAGGACAGCACCAGGCTATTGTCGCTTGATTCAACC
>JAEUUB010000902.1 GCA_016787745.1 Cyclobacteriaceae bacterium | reverse complement strand
CAATGTAAAGGCTACCCGCTATCAAACTTCTGTACCCGGTGTTTTTGCTGCCGGTGATTTACGCAGAGGCCAATCGTTAGTGGTATGGGCGATTAGCGAAGGTCGTGAAGCCGCCATTGCAGTTGATAAATTTCTGACAGGACAATCCGTACTCGAATCAAAAGAAGAAGGGATACTTAGTCTTTAGGAATGAACGTATAAGTAGGTTGCGATTGATTCTATAGGCTGCCTAAATTATACGTGCTGAAAATAATCTTCTGGTTCTACAATAATCATTTGATCGGATATTCTTTGTGCTTTACAAACGCATGAAGTTCGTTTAATTTGAGAGAATAGTTTTTCTGTATTGTCTATACAGGAAATAATGATATATCGTTTAGAATAATCTCTCTCTTTTGGAATCACCACAATATCCCCTGGCTTAAACTTCATACTTTGCTTATATTAATTGCTACAGGAAATTGGTGCTTTGACAAGGTTCCCTGAATTATCAATCGTTATCTTCCAACAATTTCCATTCGGAGATTGAAGAATTAAGCCCTCATTGTTTTTTGCTGTAGATTGAGCCAGGTCCAATCCTAAGTTGAACATCCCGTAAGGTTGAAGGATAGTGGAGAATGGATTACTGGTAGCATTAAATTTAACCCAGGCTTCATACGTCACATTTGCGGTAGGCAAACCTAGATTTGAAACCCCATAGTCATCGATTCCATCAAAGGATAATGCATTACCAAATTTTCCGGTTACCCACTGAGGATTGCCCACAAGGTTACCCGTATGAGAACCAATTGAGCTATTGATGATGGAGCCGGCACCTTCATCAAATTTCCATAAGGCAAACGTATTTGCCTCCACTGCGAAATCAGTATTTGAGGCCCAATATTGATTAATCTGAGTGGTTGACTTCGAAATATTAGAAACACGTATTCCATCAATAGTTCCATTAAAGAAATTACCATAAGCGGTAAAAAAGGAAGCTGCAATGTTAAGTGTGCTATGACTGAACGCTTCGTTGGCATGATTGCCCCTAAACATTTCTCTACCATTGATATATATAATTGCCTCCCCGGTACTCTTTTTTGAAACAGCAAAATAATACCACTGGCCTGGAACGAAATGATAGAGTAATGAGTCTGTGGCGTTATTTTGTAACCTGCGCCAGGAAACTCTTGTGTAGGTAGTTCCAGGTTCAGCAGAAATAGAGAGGCTTTTATTGACCGAGACTCCTGAGCCATCCCCAGCTGTATTTATTTGAGAGCTTGCAGTGGTCTGAAGGGTACCATCTGGAAATTTGAAGCCACCTAACGTTGATTCAATCCATCCCATCACGGAAAGTTTGCTATCAGGATTTCGTGTTCCGATACCGACATTTCCATTAGCCTTTAAATAGAACCTATCCTGAGAAATTCCTGTTTGAACAAAATTCAAATCCGTATTTTTCTCTAAGGCTAGATGCCACCTACGGTTATCACTCTCATCATTGAATTGTATTAAGTCGGAGATATCCATATTTTGACTGTCTATCCCTCGGATTTGTAATGGCGAGGCAACGTCTGTTGGGAAATTATTTGTTCCAATCCCTAGTCGTTGACTGAAATAAGTTTTACCTGCCTCGAATCTATATCCAAAATCTGGTCTGTATTGAAAAATTGGAAATCCGCCAGTACCAATTAACCTATTAAAAACCATAGTTGAATCCCTCGTTTCAATACTGTAATTACTAAACGGGTTTATAAATGAAATCGAGGATCGATTAGCAGATGGTGAAGTACTACTTGAAACCAAGTTAAGAAATGACCAAGAGCTTAAAGTATTCTTACTATTTCTAATGGCCAATCCAACACTAACTCCTCCGGGAGTGGGTGTACCATTTGAGAATTCATAGGTTCCTGTTTTCGCATCTGTATATTTTATGCCTAGCAAGTTGGGATCTGTTGAGACATCTGTCCATTTGCTTGTATTTGGCAGGGTCACACTATTTCCATTAGATATTGTAAGTTCGCTACCTGATAATGAAAGGTTTTGTTTATCAGAATCGCGCATTGAGGTATCAGCTTTGGCAGCGTAAAAAGCAAATGGAACGGAAGTCAATTGAAACGTAGAAATCAACTTAAAACCAGTACCATCTCCAGCATCTACTTCAACTTTTAAAAATTTAGGCTGGATTGACCAATTGATTGTTGAAAAATCTCCCTGTATTATTGTGCCACCTCCAATATTTAAATTGTAAAGTCCGGAATTGTCAGTTATTGCATCATGGGTTTCGATATAGATGGGGGATCCGCTTGAGGAGGTTTCTAAAACTGAGAATCTTGTTTTAACTGGCTTACTTTCTAACAATTTCCCATCTGATCCACGGGCTTGAGCCTGAAAATTAATGGTCTCTGGTACTTGGGCGTAGGAAGCCAAACAAACTAAAACTAATATGATTGTAAGTAAAATATCTTTCATAATTCCTACTGTTTAATGACTTTATAACTAACTGTCTGCTTTATGGAAGTCAACACCAGGTAATATTCTCCAGGTTGATAACCTTCAAAAGATAATTCGGTTGGCCAACTTCCTTCTTTTATTACTTTTCCAAGTGAGTCGAATAGAATCAGGGTGCCCCTTTCCTCACTTGATTGTACAGAGAGCAACTGAACTACGGGATTGGGGAAGATTGATATCTGAATATCCCCATACGTTGACTCTTTCAGACCTGTTATAACAAATTCAGGTAAACTAGTAATTGGAAATACAGATAGGGAAGTGGGTGAATGTGAAACCAAAAGATCACCAATAGAATAAACAATACCAATTGAATTTTTTGAGGAAGTACCTCCATTATTTATCTTGAATGAAAGTGTGTCTTGACAATATGAGGTGTATGAGAATATCGAAAACACAAGTAAAATTGGGATGCTTCTTATGTTCATAAAGATTACTTGCAATTATATTGATATACAGTAGCGTTCCCTTTTCCGTAACTAAATGTTATTGGATATCCCTGATTGTTATATGTATAAGCGTAGGAGTCAGTATTATTATCAACACCAGATCCTGAGATATCTGTAAATGTGTCCAGAATCACATTGTTTGTTGAAAAAAACTGGGTTAGGCCTATATAGTCTTCATAAATCAATCCTTTAAAAGGATTAGACTTGTCGTCATAAACATAAGTTAGTTTGCCATCAGCTTCCCACTTTAAGTTATCAAAGTCAAAATTGTAGTTAGTTTCTTCAATTATGTTCTTACCACTTGAATTGAATTTCACCACCATAGAGTCATACTCCCTGTAGTCATCATACTCAATGCGTTTTCTAACTACATAGGATAGTTTATCATTTGTATACACAAATTTCCAGTTATCATCGTTGTTTACAGCTTCTAGTTTAGTAGGGAAGTTGGATGAATTTAATGTGGCTGTTGATTTTAGTGAAGCTGCTCCCAAATTGTCCAAAGAACTGTAATCTGTTTCCAGGATAAGTATCTTGCCGCTTTGGTATTGAAACTCTGTGCGTTTTGCTTCTATCGAGCCATTTCCATACTTATAAAGGACTTGAGTAAGCTGTTCAGATGAAGTATATGTATAATCATAACTATCATATTCACGAATAACATTAGTAATTAAGCATTCCTTTTCTGTAGTTGTTGGGCCTTCTTCATTTTCGCAGCCTGAAAGTATTATAAGGAATCCAATTATAATTAAGTGAGACATTTTCATATTTATATTGTTTTATTATCTCTCAGTAAATTGAAAAATGAAGAGGTCAGTAAATTTTAGATAAAATATTTCAGTTACTTTCACTAATCCCATCTGACTAACCCTTTGAATAACAACGCGCACATTTTGAACCTCGAGACGACAGCCATCCTTGAAGCAATTAAAGCAGGTAGCGAAAAAATCCTGTTTCATCTTTATGAAACCTACCGGGATGAGTTTGTTAGTTGGGCAATACGCAATCACCAGATTTCTATTGAAGAGGCAAAAGATGTGTTTCAGGAATCCATCGTTGGTCTATACAAAAATGTGAAAGCAGGCAAGGCGGATACCCTGGAGGCATCCGTCAAAACGTACTTATTCAGTATTGGCAAGAATATTATTCTCAACGCTATTAAGCGAAAGGGGATTGAAACCAGGGTCTATGAGAATTTTAGGTTAAGCCACGATGACGGAATAAATGATCACTATAATCAGGAGCATATAGTATATCTCGTAAAGCGACTTTATAGTGCTATGGGCTCGCCCTGCAAGGAAATACTAGAGATGTATTATGAAAAAGGCTTCGATATGGATTCTGTCGCTAAACGTATTGGATATAAAAATGCGGACGTAGCCAAAAAGAAAAAGTACGATTGCCTGAAGACACTGGAGGAACGAATAAGTATGAGCAGACTAAAGGATACTTTAAATTGAAATGACATGGAAGAATCCGAACAGATTGATAGTTACTTACGTGGAGAATTGATAGGTGATGAAATGGATTCGTTCATTAGCCAGATGCATTCCAATGAGGAATTGCGAAGAAAAGTAGCGATTCGTAGGCTTGTACATGCAGGAATCAGCGCTTCTTACGCAGAGGAATTGAAACAGAAGTTGGCCAACTATGATCGTTCATTGGAAAGTAGAAAACGATTTCGGTTTAGCTGGAAAATGGCAGCGGCTTTTACACTACTCATTGCCACCGGTGCGGTTTTGTATCTATCAATTAAAAAGCCAGATCCTTATACATTTGATATTCCTGATCCTGGATTGCCTAACATCATGGGGGCAACTGATAATATTGAATTAAACAACGCAATGAGCACATTTAAAGGAGGCAATTACTTAACGGCTGGCCAGGCCTTCAGTAATATTCTTGCTAATCACCCAACAAATGATACTCTTTTATATTATTCGGGACTTTGTGATTTCAGGGTGAAGAAGACGAAGGCAGCGATTGAAAAATGGTCCCATATTGAAACAGGTAGTGAATTCATTGAAAAAGCACGCTATCGACTAGCTATTGCTTACTGGATAACGGGTAATGAGGAGAAAGCTGCTTACTTATTGCAGACCCTAAGCAGAAAAGAAAGTAGCCCTTTGCAAGAGGAGGCAAGGGAAGCATTACGAAACCTTAACCGGTGAGCGAATATTTCTTGACTTTATAAAATACAATACCAGCAGCGCGCTAGCAAAAATTACGATTGCAATACTCATTTTCAATGTAAAATAAGATTTGTAAATTGAATTGGCTTTGCCGCTTAATTGCAATCCCGCCCAGTAATAAGGATTGGCAAGTTCATCGGAGGCACCATTTTGAATAAAATCTACCTTGGCCTTTTGAAGAGAAATGTCCAATGAATTGCCTCGTTCCATTTCAACATAAAATCGCTCCAGAATATCAGCCGTTGCTTTGTCATCAACGTTCCACAAGGTCATCAAAACGCTTTCACTTCCCATTCTATAAAAAGCACGGGCAAAACTGATTGTTCCCTCTGATTGATAATAAGTTCCACTTCCGGTCTGGCATCCATTGAGGATGGCAAGTTTTGGCCAAATTTTTGATTTTGAAAAATCAGAAAGAGATACACTATCTGAATCACTAAAATACATCATCGAGAAATAGGGCTTAAGCGAATCGGAGACCACATGGGAAGCGACATGAAAAATATTAACCCTGACAGAATCCTTCAACAGCGTATTTGAAATTATTCCATGGAATTGATCCGCTTTTAATTTCACTAAGGAATTTGAAAAGGGTATTGATGAAAATCTCTTAGACGAATTGAAATTAGCAGCTATACCATAAAAGCCTTCGGTTACTTTTGATGGCCGTACCAAGTGGCTGGGGGTTAACACGGTACGAATGGAGTATCGATTAAGTACATAATTAAGTTCCCTAAATGAGCGAACATTTAGCGTATCGGTTACCAGGCCATCCCAAGGGATGTTTATCAGATTTTCATCAGGACAGATCACTAACCTTTTTACTCCGGACGGGAGATTTATCAAAGGGGAATCAAGTGTTCCCTTATATATATTATTAGAGAGCCGGGTATATTCCTCCACGGAAATAACCGGAAGAGATTTTTTTAATTTGTAGACATCTTTCTTGAATTCTGAATTCAATTCCTGCTTTTCTACTTTCATCGTATTCTTTGAAATAATTACAGTATAAAGATCCAGCCCACTTACGTAAAAATCCAACAGGAAGCTATTTTCCTCACCAAGCCTTTGCTGAATCATTGATACAGAGGCCGTGTCTAAAACCTGTTTAGCCAAATTTATTTGAAAAAGCGCACTTACGGGTTGGTCAGGAATAGTGGGTAAAATCGAATCAACATCTTCGTCTGTTAGAGATGGAACGGTTTTTAAAAGTTGTCTTTTAACCAGCTTAGCTTCTTCCTTTAAAATGGATTTGTTAATTGTTGTACTAAGTGCAGGGTCAATGTCCTGTTTGTTTATCCAGGCGTATTTGGAGGACGCAATGAGGGGGTATACCTTTTCAAGGTAATCCATGTCCCCCGTTTTTTTCACTAATTCAAAAGCTGTTATTAAGAGTAGTTGATAGCAGTTGGAGCCAAACAGATAATTCCAACTAATTGATTCATTTTCGTTCAGGGATTGAGAAAGAAGGTAACGATGAAACCTGAGAAGATATGTATAGTGATAATATGCTGTTAGCAGGTCTTGATGGTTGTGAAAAAAGATGAACTTATAATAGAAACTATTTGCCTTAGCGGTTAAAAGTGAAATGAACCAGGAATCGTTGAGTGTCGGCTGTAACGTAGGGAGCTCAGAAACATTTACAGGATTAAAGTCGGGTAATAGTCTTTGAATCCCAGTGTGAAACTGCAAGATAGCTGAGTCCGTTTGGTTGAGTCTTTCGTACGCGCGGCCAACCACCCAATCCTTTATTACTAGTTCGGAAGGCGAGCCAAGTAGTTCATATTGCTCAAGACTTTTTCTATAATAGCCAAGAGCCATATTAATGGTTTCAGAATTCCCATTTTCACTGAATTCATTGTTGAAAGAATTACCCAGGTTATGATAGACCTTTCCAAGCATCAGTTTGTCTTTTACCCTCTGCGCATCAATTGCTAGTAGAGCAGAATCATAATACTCTCTTGACAGGCTAAGGTGATCATAGAATAAGTCTACCCTACCTGCATAATTGACTATTGATGGAGGATGATAGTAATACCCGTACAAATTATAGATTCGAGGCAGTATATAGGCAGAAAGAGATTTGTCTTTTTTAGCTAGTCTTAATGACTGCTTAATCCAATAAAGGCAACTGTCGCTCTGGTTACGAAACTCTTTATAGTAACGCCCTAGATGCAGATAGTCCTCGGCCAGATAATTTTCAGGCAAATCAATGTCCTTTTTTGCTTTAATTGATTTTAATATTGATTCCTTAAAATCTGCGAGTCGATTGGCAGAATAAAGGGCTTCCGCCTTTGCAATGAAATTTTGAGCTAATTCCAGAGTAGGTCTTTCCGATCGGACTTCCAAAAACTTCTCATTGGCATTGAGCATTTCAATAGCAAGGTTTATTCCGCCATAATTTCTGACGATATCTGCTATCTTAAGTTGACATAGGGAATAGTTTGAAAAATCGTTTTTAGTCTTAAACCCATAAGCAAGTTTAATAAAAAGCGGCAACGCCTTTGGATATTGCGAGGATTGGTGAAGCGTTAGTGCCAGTTTTAATGAGTCGTAACCTAAAACTTGATTAATACTGGCAAACAGAATAAATATAAATACAGAAAATCTTCGGAAAAGAATCAAAACTCTAACTTAAACAAGTACCTAAAGTAATGATGAAATTCTGATTTGAAAGCCGGATGTATGATTTATCTGCATCTCAGACAATTCCCGCAGAGACGTTTGGGGGGATTGGGAACCTAAAATTTCATAGTCTGTTCTTCTGCAAGGTCCAAATCAAGATTGTGCAGTTGATGTTCTCGCGGGCTTGTTCGGCAATAAATTTAACACTTAAAAATTTCCGTAGAGAATTTTCTTAACACTTTTGTAGTTAGAGCAAATAGCTAATAACATGACCGTTAGAATTTAACTGGAGCATGTGCGTTTCATGAATTATTTAGGGAATAAACTTTTATCAATACCCGGAATCAAACTCATGGCATTTTTATAATACACCTTCTTCAAAACTTCATCAGGCAAACCCAGTCCGTACATACGCCAAAAAGCATGGTAGCGCTTGTGGTAAGGAAAGTATTCGTCCTCGGTTTCAAGCACCCTGAAATAAGTTTCGTATTCCTCGGGCACCCAA
>JAEUUB010000886.1 GCA_016787745.1 Cyclobacteriaceae bacterium | reverse complement strand
TATGGGCATTCTAAAGATATTCCAGGTAATAAAGCCACCGGTTAAAGTGGTATCAATTCCCCAGGCACGTATTCCAAATAAATAGTTGGTTTGATCTTTCGCTAAAATTCCTTGCTGTGTAGAGATCTCCTGAAGATCGAGCGACTGACTTAGAACACAAACGCATAAAACAGATAACCCCAAAGGAACTTCATACGAAATAATCTGCGCGGCCGATCGCAATGTCCCCAGCATACTGTACTTATTGTTAGAGGCCCAACCCGCTGTGATAATGCCGATAACATCGAGCGAAACCACTGCCAGCAAGAAAAAGAGTGCGGACGAAAAAGCGGAGCTTTGCCAGGCGGGAGATAAGGGCAATACGCTGAATCCCAAAAAAATGGGAACAAAAATAAGTAATGGGGCAACCTTGAAAAGTTTTTTATCAGCCGCTGCCGGCACAATATCTTCCTTTTGCAGCAGCTTTAATAAATCGGCCACGGTTTGCAGCAAACCATAATAGCCAACCTCCATAGGGCCGAGCCGATCTTGCATGAAGGCTGAGATTTTCCGTTCTGCATACACAACGGCAACCATATAAAACAAAAGCAACGGGAGAATAAAGAAGAATGTACTTATCACGAGCCTATATGCCGGTTAATCCTCAAAGGTCACTTATTAAGCAAAAATAAAATCTATGGAATTGCAAGAAAACCTACATAGACTTGATTTAGTTCTAATTCCAAAGGGCATGCCGCTCCAAAGGTACTATCTCGTTAAAAAAAAGCCCTGTGGAGGCTTCAAACGCCTCTGTGTAATCAGAAACAAAAAAATGATGTTTTGTTTGCGTGGATTTATTAAGGAGGTTGTTCTCTGTCAGATAATCTTGCAGGGCTGTGGCCACCACATTCGCTGAATCCAAAACATCAACCCGTCCATCAAAGAACAAATTAATTTCTTTCCTTATTAAAGGATAGTGGGTACACGCTAAAACCAAGGCATCGATATTTTTTAATACAGGATCGTCCAGGTATTGAGCAATTATTTCGTGGCTTATTTGATTGTTAAAAAATCCTTCTTCTATCATGGGTGCCAGAAGGGGAGTTGCCAAGGACTGTAAGGAAATATTTTGATTGCCCTCGTTTATTTTATGGGTATAAATGCCTGATTGTACTGTGCGCTTGGTTCCAATAAGTCCAACCTTTTTTCCAGCATAGTGTCGTGTTATGAATTCTACCATAGGATCAATAACATTTACTATGTGAGCATCCTTGCGAACATACTCTTTTAGCAACTCGTAAGCGGCCGAGCTGGCCGAGTTGCACGCAATTACAATTACTTTGCATCCTTTCCGCAAAAGGACATCCGCTATTTTTATTGAGTAGGCCTGAATGGCAGCTTCCGATTTATCCCCATAGGGTAGATGGGCGGTATCGCCAAAATAAATCATGTTTTCCTGAGGAAGAAGTTGACGAATTGCCTGGGCGACAGTAAGGCCGCCAATACCGCTGTCAAAAACACCAATGGGTGCCGATGGCTCTTTTTTCATCTGTTACTATTTTCTTTTAAGGTCAGATGGCATTTTAAGACTTGCTCCAATACGCGGTGAATGTATCAATATCCTGTTGGATAGCTTGGTTTATGCTCATTTCATGGTTGCCAAAATAGGGCACAAATGTAGGGAATTCGTAATATTGCACTTACTATTAAAACCAATACACTCATGGCTAATAATCTGCTAAAGGGAAAAAAGGGAATTATTTTTGGGGCGTTAGATGA
>JAEUUB010000879.1 GCA_016787745.1 Cyclobacteriaceae bacterium | reverse complement strand
GTAAGGAGTTTGGCAGTAACAATCAAAAACTTTAATGGCGAAATTTTATCATTGTAATGTTCCACCACCTTTTCCAATTGATCCTTGTCTAAGCTCCACTTCTGCTTAAACTCAAAAGAATCATTAGCACTTGTAGAGATGACAACTTTACTCGCCTCTTCTCCTAAAATTTTATCCAGCGCTACCTTATATTGAATACAAGCATCACGATCTGGTGTGACGATCATGGCCTTTAGCCCATGGGGTTCTACTTTTTCCTGGTAATGATTGGCAATATCTTTTACAATGGTCGTTACTCTTTCCGGTGATTTGAGAAAAGACGACATCTTTGCTGCCTTCTTACTTAATGCATCAGATTGTTCGTCACTCAGGCCTGCCTCATCCGACATTTCTTTAAACAACCGATCAATTGTTTCTTTATCTACATGCACGTCTACCAGGCGTGGTTCAAAGTGCAGGGGCAATGTTGCGTTATCACGAATAGATTGTTGGAACGTGTAGCGTGACATATAGCCGCCTTCATCTTCTTCAGAACCAAAGGCCCAGAATGTATTTTTATCTGCTTTATTAATGGGTGTACCCGTAAGCCCGAAAAGAAAAGCATTTGGCAATGCGGCCCGCATTTGTCTCCCTAAGTCACCTTCTTGTGTGCGATGGGCCTCATCCACCATTACAATAATATTATCACGCATATTCATGTTGGGTTCCGCATCGCGGAACTTGTGAATAGTAGTGATGATGATTTTACGCGTATCTTTTTCTAATAAGTCATGGAGCTCTCTGATGCTATCGGTAGCTACTACATTCGAAACTTCAGCCGCGTTAAAAGTTCCTGTAATCTGTGTATCCAAATCCGTTCTATCTACCAGGATGATGACCGTAGGACTTCTTAAGTCCTGCATTTTGCGCAACTTCTGTGCGGCATACACCATCAGCAATGATTTACCGGAACCCTGAAAATGCCAGATCAATCCTTTCTTTATACGACCACCTTTCACTCGTTCAACTATCATGTTGGCACCTTCATACTGTTGGTAGCGACAAATGATTTTTATCCTCTGTTTTTTCTTGTTGCTGGTGAATAGAGCAAAGTTTTGAAGAATATCCAGAATGCGTTTTGGATGGAGCAGGTCACTCAACTCTTTGCCTACTTCACCCAAGCCAATGGCTTTTGCCAATGTATCGTCTTCAGAAAGAATCCTCCAGGGTGACCAATTCTCTAACGGTGAACGAACACTGCCGTAGTAAAGCTCTTTCCCTTCGGTTGCGAAAGAAAGCAGGTTGGGTACAAATAACTGTGGCACGGCATCTTCATAGATGTCATGAATTTCATGCGCTCCATCCAGCCATGAAATGGATGGACGTATTACCGTTTTTGCTTCACCAACGACTAAGGGCATCCCATTTACCAACAAAACAATATCTGGTATTTTTGTCTCGCGGTGGTGAATGCGATACTGATTGGTTATGATAAACGTATTGTTCTCTGGCTTTTCAAAATCAATTAACCGTACTGGTACATGATGATTATTTTCGCCAAAGGGCATGGTCTTTTCACCCACCAGCCATTTATGAAATTCTTCATTGGCACGAACCAACCCAGTTTGATTTACCGAAATGAGAATAGCTCTTAGTTTATAAATTACCTCGTCTGCCCGTTCTGGTTGACTAGCAATCTCCGTGTTAACCCGGATTAATGCATTGCGTAGCTCCTCCTCTTCGATCACTTCATTGACTCCGCGCTTTAACTGATCAGCAGACTTATAACTCCATTGAAAGCCATAGGGAGTTTTCTCCTCTTGCCAATGAGTGCTGTTAAGGTTAACACCACTCACTTGATGAATGATGTAATGCTCTACGCTATTGAGTTCGTTAAAGCCCATTGACAATTTGTTTGATTTTATCCTGAATCATGCCATAGCGATCTTCATTTGAGAAAGGGCTTAGATGCGCCTGAATCGCTTCCACTTTGTCAGCATGTTGCAGTTCATCCAATTCAAAAGCCAAATAGCTCCTAACATCTTCGGGTGCACTTAATAATTCCTGTACGATATTCAGTCTGTTGTCCAGCACATAAACAATGTCTTCAAAATCCTTGCTCGTACGAGGGTCTCCGCCCCGATCATGAAAGGCGGCAAACTTTGTTGCCAGAAAATAACTTACCGGGAATATTTGTATTGTGATATCTTCGACAAGAAAAGGTATTAGATTTTTGAAACCTGGTTCAAACCAAACATTAGAGGGAGCCCAACCTACCTCTTTGATTGACATGACATCAATAAGCACATCGTCATACTTAAAACGACATACTATTTTTGATTCAGGATCTGGTTGAATTCCTTTCTGACTCAATTTTTCCTGTGTTGCTGTTAATTCACTAAACGACAAAATATGTAACACAATATCAATGTCTTTTGTGGGGCGCACATCATCGGCCGCAGGGTCATCAGCATACAAGCTCACAGTTGCTCCACCTACATACGCTACCTGATCATTGAGTTCCCCCAACGCTTTGGCAACTTTTTTAACGATGCCCAGATTTATCGTTTTGTTTTTCAACATTTACAGAAACCGTTTTTTTAGCTCTTCCATGGCTAATTGCTTTTCGCGAACTCTGCCTACACGCAGAGCATCTACTAAGGCCAACAACTCATATAAGTTACTATCCTTTTCAATTGCATTAACAACACTCTTATATAATGGCTCAATGGCCTGGCCACGTGCATTACCTTTTGCACTGGGCCATACATACAACTCAGTGCTTTGAATGAGTTTATCCAGCGGGGGCGCTGAATGAGCTGTGGGTATGCCACGCACAAGTGCCCCCGGTTGCTGGGGGAAAACATACGGGAGCCCGTATTGCAAAAACTCTAGTATTGCCGATCTCATCAACCTCTTTTTATCTTTGGCTAACAAGCCGGCCTGTGCTGACCGATTAATGCTTTCGCTCACTTCGCTAGCACTTATACCAAGCTCGATTGCCAGGTCTTTCATTAGCCAGTTTTGGCTTCCTTTTGCTGCTATTTTGAGCAGAATCACAATATCGTGCGGCCTCATGCCGCTATGCTTTTTCATAGTAAAGCGCCTTATTTTCAGGCTAATATAGCAATAATTCGCAATTCGCGAATCGCGAATTAACTAGCAACCTAAAAATTATCGCGAATCGCGATATGCAATAAATGAGAGTAAGAAACACTCTAATCCTCTCTTTTCCCTAAAAAATCTGATTGATTAATGATTTTTGAAGTTGTTTACTTGCAGAAATTGAGGTTCTTACTTCCTTGATTGTTTTGTCAATTGTAGACATTTCCATAACAATTTGCTCCTGTGTTTCATTTGGCAGCACGTGAATTAAGATGTTACCAATTCTTTCAGTGTTCAAATTGGGTTGGTCAGCACCTGCTGCAATCTCATTTCTAAAAACTTCTGTTTTTGAATCAAGAAAGTAATACAAAAACTCTTCCTTGACATCTCTCAATTCAAGAAATGCTGCAACTCCATCATTTGCTCCTGCTTCGAATTGCAGTATCCTAGGTACACCAAGAGAGAATCCACTGTTTGACAATAAAACAGTGTTAGGAGGGATTATTCTAGTATGTTTCGCACCTTCTTCTGTTAAGTAAGTTTGAATATCCTTCTTCTCTAAATAAGGACTCTCATGATTTGTCAACATCCCAACAGTGACCCAAGGAAGAAAAGACCCATTAAAATATTTCGGGCTCCCTGATGGTCTGGGTGAAGCCCCTCGAACAACTTTTGAAATTTCATTTATTTTTCGAATCACTGAATTCTTACCGTGAACAGCTTCTGTTGCGCGGTCAGTCTTAGAAATAAAATTGTTCTTTCTTAATTCAGCTAGTTTGGAATAAGACCTCTCATAGCTTTGAATAACATCATCCGCAGCCCACAGCAATTCTGCCAGGCGGGCTTGCTGGTCTATGGGGGGAAGGAGGAAATCATACTCACCTAAGTCGCGCCACTTAACGCGCTTTGACATTGTTCCTGCTGCATTTGAATTAGCATAATCCCACAAGGCATCAGAATTTAAAACAAATGCCAAAAATCCGGGAACTATCTTTTCGTGATTCTCTCTGAGCACAAATGCATCGCCAGAACAAATCCCATCAAACTCAACCAATGAGGCCCTTCGCAAATATGCATTCCTCCGAGCAAACAAAATATCACCAGATTTAAAGACTTTCATGGAAGAACCTAAGTCTTTTGTGCTTCCCCAATTCTTGATTTTTAGATCACCAGACACAAAAAGCTCAAGCCCAACAAAACGATCATATTCAGATTGACCAGGATTATCTGCGCGCTCAGATATTTCTTCAGCCAAGTTAAATAGCTTTATAGGCGTCCAATCAGACTTATCAATACTTAAAATTCTCTTTTCTAACACTTCGCTCATTAGGCCAATGTTTTAAATAATTCACCCATTGATTTTTTTAACTCTACTGATGAATCTTCCCATCTGGTTAATACCACATCAAAATCATTGATCTTACTCTCCGTATTTCTTTGCACAAAGAACTGAACACTCAATCGTGCAATTTTATCTTCAAGCACTTTCTTTTTTTCAACAACTTCTGAAAAGCCTGGTATAGCCTCAAATTTTTGATAGGCCTTTAGAATTTTCGAAATATGCTGTGCATCCAAATAACTTATTGTCTTCTCTTTTCTTACCTCATCCACGGCATCGATAAAGAGAATCTTATTTTTTCTGTTTTTTGGTTTGTTGTTCCTACAAACCAAAAGACAAGACACCATTGAAGAGTTGTAGAATAAATTCGGGCCTAATCCAATCACACACTCAACCACATCGCTTTCAATCATTTTTCTGCGCATGTCCGCTTCGCTATCTCTAAATAAAATGCCATGCGGCCAAAGCGAGATGGAACGACCATTTAATGGATCAAGACTTTCTTGAATGTGTTGCTGAAAGGCATAGTCTGCACAACCTTGTGTAGGCGTTCCCCAAACATTTCTTCCAAAGGGATCGCTTTCAAAACTCTTGCGGTCCCATGCTTTAATGGAGTAGGGCGGGTTGGCGAGAATAACATTAAACTTTTTTAGCTCATCGTTTTGTAAAAAAGCCGGGTTGGCCAGTGTATCGCCTCGCACAATGCTAAACTCCTCAATGCCGTGCATAAACATGTTCATGCGGGCAATGGCAGAAGTAATGAGATTAATTTCTTGTCCGTATAATTTTAACGTGCGGTATTCTTTGCCTTCCTCTTTCAAATGCAAGGCACAGTTAAGCAACAACCCACCGGAGCCACAGGTGGGGTCATACACACTTTCACCCGGCTGCGGGTTCATGATCATCGTCATGAGTTTTACTACCGTGCGGTTGGTGTAAAACTCGGCAGCGGTGTGGCCGCTGTCATCGGCAAATTGTTTGATCAGATATTCGTAAGCATTGCCCAATTGGTCATCGGGCACATTGGCTGTGGTTAGTTTTTGTTTGGAGTAATGCTCAATGAGATTAAGAAGCGTTTCATCGCTCAGTCGGTCTTTGTTTGTCCAGCTGGCATCACCGAAAATTCCGTAGAGTGTATCAGGGTTTGCTTTCTCAATGGCACGCATGGCATTTTGCAAGGCCATCCCTACATTTTTTGTTTTCTCTCGCACATCTTTCCAGTGTGCTCCTTTCGGTATTTGAAAATGATGGTTCTCAGCAAAGGATGCATACTCCAGGTCACCATCACTTTCTTTCAGTGCTTTTTCAAATTCTTCATCGTACACATCGCAAATGCGTTTGAAGAACAGTAATGGAAAAATGTATTGTTTATAATCACCGGCATCAATCGTACCGCGCAAAGCCGTGGCCGCACCCCAGAGATATTTTTCGAGTTCTTGTTGGGTCATTACTTAATGAATTCGCTTAAAATCTTTTTAAACTTTTCCTCAGCCTCCAAACTTTTACTCCATGCCTCTTTTAATTCCGCTAAAGCCACCTCCACAGAAGGGAGGTTATCTTCAATTACCTTCTCTACATATAAAGGAATATTCAGGTTGAAGTCATTTTCTTTAATCATGTCCATAGAGGAAACTCTCACCGAATTCTCTACATCCTTGAATGCGGAGTACCAGTTAAAAATTCGCTCCACATGTTCTTTCTCAAGAAAATTTTGTGCGCGGCCTTCGCGTATCTGGTCGGAGCCATCGATAAACAACACTTTCTTTCTTCTGGCTTTTGCTTTTTCGCTTCTGAAAATCAAAATGCAGGCAGCGAGCGAAGTGCCATAAAACACATTTGCTCCTAAGCCAATCACGGCTTCCAGCAAATCCATTTCCAATAAAGCCTTTCTTATTTTTCCTTCAGCTCCTTTTCTAAATAAGGCACCATGCGGAAGCACTACGGCCATTCTTCC
>JAEUUB010000859.1 GCA_016787745.1 Cyclobacteriaceae bacterium | reverse complement strand
AAAGATAATTTGTATGACTACTAAAATTAATTTAAACCAAATACTTGCGCAGGCCACTAAGTTTACCTTCGCTAAACTGACATTTTTATTAGGGTTTCTGCTGCTTGCAGAGGTTGTGAGTGCACAAAGTTCACGAAACTTCAAGAGCATAGAAGAGGCTAGGACTCAACCCGATAGTGTTCAATGGCTGACACTAAGCAATTTAAATATCAAGAAATTTCCTTCTGAGATTCTTGAGTTTAGAAATCTTCGCTACCTCGACTTAAGCAGTAACCACATTACCGAACTGCCAGGTGACATCGGAAGGCTAAAGAACTTGTTCTATTTGGATATGTCCGGAAATAAAATTCAACAACTTCCGGAAAGCCTTTCAGAAATTAAGACACTGCAAAATATATATCTAAATTATAATAACGTGCGCAGTCTGGATAGGGATTTCCAGATTCTGAGTCAACTCCCTATGCTGCGAGTTCTTGATTTGAAGGGTGATGGCATAGTTAAGTTACCCGCTTCTACGGGCAGCTTGAAAAGCCTGGAGTATCTTCAACTTTCCAACAATCAGATAGAGGTTTTACCCAAAGAATTCAGTGATTTAAGAAACCTTCAAGTCCTTTATATTAATAACGATACTCAATTTGATCTTCTTAAGAATATCGCGATTCTCAGTAAACTTCCAAAACTGGCTGAGTTGCATCTAGAAGGCGATCAGTTTAAAAAAATACCTGATGAGATAAAGGAGTTAAAAAATCTGGAATCCTTGCACCTGCGGGATAATAATCTAACAGAATTACCTGAAGCTTTAAAATATCTTGATAAGCTGAAATATGTTGATGTAACAAATAATCGGCTGCCAAATATCTTGTTGGATCAATACAGGGAAAACTTTCCATCTACCGTAAAAATTACATTTTAATCAATAATGTTATGAAAACGTCCATGTTTGAATATGTTAAAATCATTCTTCAAAAGGTCAGTTTCAACAAAAAACTATTCTTAAAGGAATATCGAAAATCGTATCAATGGTTAGTTCTCGAGGAGCGCCAAAAATTGAAAGAATGGATTAGAAGTCAAAGAAGGTATAGTAATGGATTAGAAAAGCCTACGGATATGAAAACCGCACATGTATTTCTTATTGTTATTTCCATGTTTTTGATAACAAGTTGCGCGGTGGTTCGGCAGGGAGAAATAGGGATGAAGCAAAAGCTTGGGAAGTTAAATCCTGAGATTATTGAACCGGGTGCCGTTGCTTATAACCCATTTTTTACAAGGGTTATTAAATTGCCTATTCGAACGGTGAACGAAGAAATTACGGCCAGTTTGCCATCGAAAGAGGGATTGAATGTGGGAGCCGTTATCTCTATTCTATATCGAATTGAAGCTGCCCAAGCGCCTAGCATTGTCGAAAACATTGGACTGAATTATGAAGAGGTAATTATAAGTAGCGTGTTTCGATCTGCGGCTGCCGATGTTTGTTCGCGTTTTTTTGCTAAAGATATGCACTCCACACAGCGCGCTACTATCGAAATGGAAATTACAGATCAGATGGCCAAAATTCTGGCTCCACGTGGGTTTGAAGTACAAGCGGTGCTTTTGAAAAATATTCAGTTGCCAGCAGGATTAGCCAGAGCGGTTGAAGAAAAGCTGGAAGCGGAACAAGACGCGCAACGAATGGCATTCTTACTCGATCGCGAAAAACAAGAGGCTACTCGCAAAACGATTGAAGCAGCCGGGATTCGCGATGCTCAAAAGATAATCTCGGAAGGTCTCAGCCCGGTAATTATCCAATGGCAAAGTATTGAGGCATTCAGGGAACTGGCGAAATCTCCGAATGCAAAAGTGATCCTGACAGACGGCAATGCGCCTATGTTGATTAATCCGATAAACGATAAGTAATAGAGACGTGATTTGAATAAAAGTTCAAAACCAATAAATCACAATCATGAAAACGAAATTTTTTTACCTTGTTATTCCTTTTTTTGTCTTTTTTTCTTCGCTGGGGGCACAGCCCAATTCAAGAAAATACACAACTCTTAGTGAAGCTTTTAAAGACAGGGAATCGTGTACCTGGCTGGATTTAAGCGAGCGTGGATTAAAGGAACTTTCTGATTCTTTGTTTCTGCTTACACGCCTGAAGTATCTTGATGTAGGTAGAAATCAATTACAAGGTATATCAGAACGTATAGGCGAACTAAAGGAATTGCGATACCTGGTTTTGTCTCATAACCAAATTAAGACATTGCCTACTCAGATTACGCAACTAAAACTGTTACAATCCTTGTATCTCGATTACAATCCGGAGCTTGATATTACAGCGGCCATTCAATTGCTCAATGAGCTTCCTAAGCTATACATGCTTAGCCTTGCAGGCGACCATATTAGCACTTTGCCCCCGGAAATAGGCGAGCTTAAAGCACTTCGAAGTTTGGAACTTTCGGATAATGAATTTACGGAATTGCCCGAAACAATGATGCAGATGAGGAACCTTAAAGTACTCTACATCAATAACGACTCGTATTTTAATTTTCAGAAAAACTTGACTGTATTGAGCAGAATTAGTGGGTTAAGTGAGTTGCATGTTGAAAATGACAAGTTGAACGAAATACCTCCTGGTATCAGCCAACTCAAAAGTGTCGAATACTTATTCTTAATCGGAAATAATATTAGAGAGCTTCCCGCGGAAATTGGAAAGATGAAAAAGTTAAAACTGCTTGACATTAGTGACAACCCGTTGCCACCGCCACTTTACAATGAAACGTTATCACCTCAGCTAAACATTCGTTTCAATCGGAAGAATGAGTAAGGTAATAACAGTAACGCACGAATGTTCTCAGGTCTGTTTAAAAAACATAATCTGAATTAATTAATTATGAAATGGATTGTTTTTGAAGAGAACCCTAAACCCGATCAATACATTGCGGTTGTGGCTCTTGAAGAAGGCCGCATATTGGCTTCGCAGCGCAATCCGCATTCAATTTTCAAAAGTAAAGAAGAAGCCTTGATAAGGGCAAATCAATTACGCGAGCAATATGGTGTAAAACGGGTACGAATTTTTTATAGTGAGGGAAATTCAGCGATTCTGTAATGTACATAAATCTAAAACTTAACCAATTTCGCAAATCATGAATGAGACAGCGTTACTTTGGACATTTTTTAACCTTTTTGTTTTAGCCATGCTGGCGTTGGACTTAGGGGTATTTCACAAAAAATCGCATGAGGTTTCAGTGCGCGAAGCGCTTTCGTGGACTTGCGTGTGGATTATCCTGGCCATGTTCTTTAATTTATTTATTTACTATTATTTTGATAAGGAAAAGGGGCTTGAGTTTTTCACCGGGTATTTAATCGAAAAGTCGCTGAGCGTAGATAATATTTTTGTTATTATTTTGATTTTTTCCTATTTCAAAGTACCGGCAGCTTATCAGCACAAGGTTTTGTTTTGGGGTATTCTAGGTGCGCTTGTTATGCGGGTTATTTTTATCCTTACCGGGGTAGAATTAATACATCGCTTTCATTGGCTGATTTATATTTTTGGTGGATTTTTAGTTTATACCGGGTTTCGAATGCTAACCTCGGGCGATATAAAGATTGACCCGGAAAGAAATCCACTGGTAAAACTAGCCAGAAAGATAATGCCCATCACTTCATCTTTTGAAGGTGATAAGTTTTTTGTAAAGAAGCAGGGTAAAACGTGGGCAACGCCCCTATTCCTAGTAGTGATTTTGATTGAAACGACCGATCTGATTTTTGCGGTGGACTCAATACCCGCCATTCTGGCAATATCAGACGATTCATTTATTGTTTATACATCCAATGTATTTGCCATTCTTGGATTACGCTCTCTTTATTTCGCGCTGGCGGGAATAGAAAAGTACTTCCGATACTTGAAATACGGGCTCTCAGCCATTCTGGTTTTTGTGGGTGTAAAAATGTGCATGGCCGACTTTTTCAAAATCCCTATTGAAGTTTCGTTAATCGTAATTGGGTTCACGTTAATGATTGCCATGGCAAGTTCCAGGCTATTTCCGCCTTCTCCCGATGTTAAAACTTAGATTCAATTTTCGTTGGGCGCGAGCGACAACAAAACTAATTGTCGCGCCTTGCTATCACACTTATCGGTAAAGAAATAAAGTAAATGACTGAAATTAATGCTGAACCAGAGATCAGAAAGCAAACTGTTGTTTGAATTATATAGAAAACAGGAACCAGAATCATCCCCAAGGCAAATTTCAAGGAACCAATAAATTGAGGATCTTTAACTTTTGTTCGAAGCGTCCATTGAACAAGTAGGAT
>JAEUUB010000838.1 GCA_016787745.1 Cyclobacteriaceae bacterium | reverse complement strand
GCATACTCTTGCGCTGCTTCCTTATACACTTTAAACCTGCCGGTCGTTCCACCATGCCCGGTTTCCATGTTGGTGCGCAAAAGCAAAGTGTTGTTATCCGTTTTTAATTCGCGAAGCTTAGCCACCCACTTGGCCGGCTCCCAATACTGTACTTGCGAATCGTGAAAGCCGGTAGTCACCAACATGTTTGGATATGCCTGAGGTTTTACCTGATCATACGGTGAGTAATCAAGCATGTACATATACGACTCAGGGTTTTTTGGATTACCCCATTCGTCAAACTCACCGGTGGTAAGCGGAATGGATTCGTCTTCCATGGTGGTCACTACATCCACAAACGGAACTTTAGCAATTACGCCTTTATATAAGTCGGGGCGCATATTTACAACGGCACCCATTAACAATCCTCCGGCACTGCCCCCGGAAGCAAACAGTTTTTCGGGTGAAGTAAACTTTTCTTCAATCAGAAATTCAGAACAGTCAATAAAGTCAGTGAAGGTGTTTTTCTTTTTGAACATCTTCCCATCTTCATACCATTGCCGGCCCATTTCCTGTCCGCCACGAATGTGAGCTATCGCATACACAAAACCCCGATCCAATAAACTTAATCGGGTACTGGAGAACGTTGGATCCATGCTGGCACCATACGACCCGTATCCGTAAATCATGGTGGGGTTGTTGCCATCTTTTTTTATTCCTTTTTTATAGACTATTGACATAGGTATTTGAGTACCATCCTCGGCTGCAGCCCAGAGTCTTTCTGTTTGATACTCTTCCGGGTTGTAACCCCCAACCACTTCCTGTTGCTTTAACAACTTCCGTTCGCGGGTTTTCATATTGTAATCGTACGTAGAACTGGGTGTTGTCATGGATGTATATCCATAGCGTAGAAGTTCTGTATCAAAATCAATGTTGATAGAAGGGTAGATCGTGTAAGCAGGTTCGCCAAAATTCAAATAATGATGGGTACCGCTTTTCTGATCAATAACCCGCATGAGTGTATTTGCGTTGGCGCGTTCGCTTAGCACCATGTAGTCT
>JAEUUB010000805.1 GCA_016787745.1 Cyclobacteriaceae bacterium | reverse complement strand
CCGGGCCGGAACCCCTTCACCGGTTTTGGAATTTGTTACCCGTCCGGCAATCTTTACTTTCCGGTCCCTGGCACCATAACTGTCACGCTTAACTTCTACAATTTTTAAAACCGTATCAACCGGCAGCGTGGTTGAAAGGCTATCGTTTACAATCCGGATGTCACCGTACCCATCGCTGTTTTGAGTAGAGGTATAAAATGCGAATTTCTGCGCAGTGTATCTACGAAAAAATAATTCGCGGCCCTCTGAATTAATGAGGGGGCCCAGGTTGACCGGTGTCGACCACTTGGTCCAGCTATCATCTAAACGAACGGATACATAAATATCAAAACTTCCCAAACCGCCACGTCTTCCATTCGAAGCAAAATAGAGTTGCCGTCCGTCATCGGATAGCGTTGGACTACTTTCCTGAAAATTGGTATTGATGTTATGTCCTAAATTAATTGGTTCCATCCATTTCCCCGACCGATTAAAACTCACATAAATATCCTCTGCACCCAGCGAACTATACGATTCTGCAGCAAAAACAAAGTATTCATTATTCCATTGTCCTGTCAGGAAGCTGGATAGATTCATAAAATAAGGAATCGAAATATTTTTTGGAGCGGACCAACCTGTTCCGGTTTGCTTAGAAACAGAAATTCCCTGAGTCTTCAAGGGTTCGTCATTGCCAGGGTAATGACTTAACAGGTATAATTCAGTTCCGTCCATGCTTAACCCGGCAACACTATTGTAATCACGATTGTTAAGCACAGGGCCAGCATGCACCGGAGCCGACCATGCAGTTCCCATCCAAATGGATACCCAGATGTCACCGGGGTCTTTTTTTCCCCCAACATTTTGGGGGTGGTTGGCAATGGTAAAGTAAAGTGTCTTGCCATCGGGGCTCAAGACCGGGTTCTGTTCATCGTAAGGAGAATTTAATAAGGCCAAAGGATCGCCTGACTGAGCAAGGGACGGTAGAGACAACGAAAGAGCAAAGAAAAAAAACGAATAAAACTTCATACCAAAAAATCTATAAACTATACTATTAGCAATGATTATGTTCTGCTTATCCAATTATTATCCTTGATGTAAAATCGCCACAACAATTTTGCATCGGGTCCAGCATAATCAATGCCGATGCGCGTAGCCGTAACAATCTGTTTATTATTTACTTTCACACCTTCTCTGATACAAACTTCGGAGGTTATCAAATCTTTTCCATTCAATGTTCTGTCAATACCCAATGCCTTCGTTAATTTACCGGGGCCCGAGGTTATTCTTGTTAGTGAATCAGTTTGCATTCGTTGGGTCATCCACTCGGTTCCTTCCAGCGGTTGTAAGGCTCTTATCAAGACTGCTTCTGGCTTATTCTGCTTGTTAGTAACAACATTAAATAATTGATGAACTCCATAACAAAGATATACATAAGCGAAGCCTCCTTTTCCAAACATTATTTTGTTACGTTCCGTCATTTTACCTTTAAATGCATGGCAGCCTCGCTCCTTGTATGAATAAGCTTCTGTTTCAACAATAATGCCACTTGTCTTTTTACCTTGTATATTGGTTATCAACACTTTGCCAAGGAGTTTTTTTGCCGTATGGGCTACATTCTCGTGTAAATAAAATGACCTAGACAGTACTTTCATCAATCTAAACCCCGAATAGGTTTTATAACGAAAAAAATGGTTCTATTTTTACGGCCTAAATATAAATACAATCACATGAAGAACACATTATTAATAATCTTATTGGCCGTTGGCCTGGTGGCCAATGCGCAGGTTCAAACTCCCCAGCCCAGTCCTGCTGCCTCGGTATCAACTGTAGTTGGTTTAACCGATGTAAAAATTGATTATTCACGACCAAGTGCAAAAGGCAGAAAGATTTTTGGAGATGGTAACGCATTAATCCCCAATGGAGCAATATGGCGAACAGGCGCTAATGCAGGCACGAAAATTACTTTTGGTGATGAT
>JAEUUB010000787.1 GCA_016787745.1 Cyclobacteriaceae bacterium | reverse complement strand
GGTCGTGTTATTGCCAAAGGCACACCGGAAGAAGTTTCTAAAAACCCAGCCAGTTTTACGGGCAAATTTTTAAAACCCGAATTACGGTAATAGTGGAAACTCACGTGCCTTGCCCGCTTATGTAAGAAGAAAGCGTTCCGTTTTCTGATTTGCTAACTTTGCCCATAATGGTTAATAAGGCTCGCTTATACTGGTTGATGCAGATTGGTGGCTGGACGCTCTATGCGGCCGTTCAGATTGGGGTAGCCATCGCCTCGGTGGGCACCATTAGCACACAGCGGGTTATCTTTCTAACCTACGAAGCTTTCTTTTGCTTCCTGTTAACCCATTTCTTCCGCACCTACATGAACAATAATCGCTGGCTTAGCTGGGGCATGCCTCGATTGATACCCCGCGTACTGCTGGCTGTGTGGTTATTGGGTGTAGTCATGTATTTTTTGCGTATTCCGGTTTCTCTGCCTCTGGGGTTGTTCAGCCAATCGGTAGTGTTTGACCCAAAGAACATTTTAGGGTTATCCCTCGTGTATGCTTTTTTCTTTTTTCTATGGTCTGTTTTTTATTTCATCTATAATTATTTCGAACGATACAATAAGTCGTTAAAGATGGAAGCATCCATTAAGCAGATTGAATTAAGCAACCTCAAATCACAACTCAATCCCCATTTTATTTTTAATGCCTTGAATAGTATCCGGGCTCTGGTGGATGAGAATCCCGAAAAATCCAAGCAAGCCATAAATCAACTTGCTAATATTTTGAGAAATTCTTTAGTCACCGAAAAAAAAGGCCTTACCAAATTTGGTGACGAACTAAAAGTTGTGCGCGACTATCTGGGATTGGAAAGCATTCGCTTTGAAGAGCGCCTCAAAATAGAATTGGAAATTGATCCGAACTCAAAAAATTTTTTAGTGCCACCCCTCATGATTCAAACGTTGGTCGAAAACGGAGTGAAACACGGCATTTCTAAGTTAACAGAGGGGGGATTGATACAGCTTAAAACCAAAGTTGAAAACGGAAAGTTGAATATTAATATTCGTAACAGCGGCCACTACCATGTCAATGGTCATAAAAGACGAGGATTAGGTCTGGTGAATACAACCCAGAGGCTTAGACTTCTATATGGAAACGAAGCCCACTTCGTAATTAGAAATGAAAAAGATAATTTTGTACTTACAGAAATAACAATTCCACATTTATATACTACATGAGAGCATTAATAATTGATGATGAACGCCTGGCACGCAAAGAGCTGAGTAAATTATTGGAAGAACACCCCTCCATTGAAATAGTGGGAGAGTCAGTGAATGCGGATGAGGCGGAGCAGATGATTACAGACCTTAATCCCGATTTGCTTTTTTTAGATATTCAAATGCCCGGCCGAACAGGGTTTCAATTATTGGAATCGCTTGAGTCGGTACCCCTGGTGGTTTTCACCACCGCGTATGATGAATTTGCTTTAAAAGCTTTTGAAGTTAACGCGTTGGATTATTTACTGAAGCCCATTACGGCTGAACGCCTAAGCGAAGCGATTCACAAAATAATGGAGAAGGAAAGAACCAAAGCGGGTCGCGGGGCGGGCAAGAAGTTGGGCCTGGAGGATCAGGTGTTTGTAAAAGATGGCGAACGGTGCTGGTTTGTAAGCCTGGCCAACATACGCTTCTTTGAATCGGATGGGAATTATATAAAAGTATACTTTGACACCAATCGACCCATGATTCATAAATCCCTTAACGCACTGGACGATCGGTTGGATGAACGTGCATTTTTCAGAGCTAGCCGTAAACATATTATTAACCTGAGTTGGGTGGAAGGTATTGAACCCTGGTTTAATGGCGGGCTAATGGTAAAATTAAAAGGGGGCGATAAGGTGGAGGTAAGCCGCAGGCAGGCGGCAAAGTTTAAGGATATGATGAGCTTGTAGTTAGCTTAGCACCAACTCTACCAATTCCTTTTCTACATTCCAGTCTTTGGCCAATTTTAACATAGCGGTAGCTTCCATTTCGGTTACATAGCCTTTAACATTGTTGGATTGCCAGACCATAGCAATCAGACTAACGCGCTTTTCTTTTGGATAATCTCCGATTATGTTATTCAGAAATTCGCGGGCGCGATCGAAAGCGGTAATGTAATCCTGAGCAACGAAATCTAGCGCCCAGGTAAGTTCTTCTTTGGCATCCAACTCGGTGGAAATCTGATCCAAATCTTTTCTTTCTGCTTCGTCTAATCCATGGTAATGATAGATTACTGATTTCAGCAGCAAGTGGATCCGTTTTTCTTCTACGCTCATGGGTGGATTAAATTACCAAAGTACGGATAAATCATGATTCAGATTTCTCTGCAACAAAAAGTTCTGCCGCTATTTGATCGGCAACCAATTTGCCTGCCTTGGTTAAATAGAGGGTGTTCTTATCGATAATAATTAATTTCTGATCCAGCACCCGATTAAGATATAGATCATTTTGTGTTTTTAGATCATACTTAAAATGATTGGCCAAATACCCGAGACTACATCCCTGGTTGGTTCGCAACGAAATAAAAATGTATTCATTGATTTTGTTTGCATGGGTAAGGATTTCTCGTTCATAGGGGATACGACCCTCACGCAGGGCTTTACTGTAAAGCGCGTTGTTGTGGATATTAAATTGTCGACTGGTCCCATCAAATGAGTGGGCACTCGGCCCCACACCCAGATATTTTTTCTGCTGCCAGTAACTGGTGTTATGTTTTGATTCATAGCCGGGCAAACAATAATTAGAAATTTCATATTGGATATAACCAGAATTGCGCAGGAAATCCATAACTAATTCAAACTGTATGGCAGCCTGATCTTCCTTCATAGCCAACAGTTTTCCCTGTTTCGCCCATCGCCCAAATACAGTTTTGTCTTCCACGGTAAGAGAATAAGCCGAAATATGAGTGGGGTTAAGCTGGGTTGCCATTTCAAGATTTTTTTTAAGCAACTCCTGGTCTTGATTTGGAATAGCAAAAATTAAATCAAGGCTTACGTTTTTAATACCTGCATCGTGCGCCATTGGAATACAGTTTAATCCATCGGTGCCTGAATGCGCCCTGTTAAGATATTTCAGGACGGCATCATCGAAGGACTGAATGCCAATGCTGAGCCGATTGATTCCCAGGGTATAAAGTTTTTTCAAAGATATCGGGGTTAGATCATCCGGATTGGCTTCTAACGTTATTTCAGGGTTACTGGCTAAAGGGTAATGTTTGTTTATGGCCTCAAAAATCAAAGCCAGTTCCTCGGCCGACAATAAAGAGGGTGTGCCCCCTCCGAAGTAGATTGTTTCCAAGGTCTCCCCCTGAAGATAATCCCTTTGTATAGCCAATTCATCGATAAGATGCTTAACCAATTCTGTTCTATTATTCTGATTGGTTGAAAAATAGAAGTCGCAGTAATGGCAAGCCTGTTTGCAAAAAGGGATATGAATATAGAGACCCGCCATGGAGTCGCAAAGATAACAGATGGAATAAGAGCAGGTAGACTTCCATTAGCCGGACTAAACTGATATTTTTGTTGCCTCGTATGAAGTGCCTTTTTTTGTTCTTCTTTTTATCCATTTCCTTGTTGTCTTCAGCACAGGCTTTGTTGAAATCCAACGACCTTCGGGAACAATGGCATGTGCTGGAGAAAGACAAATATGTAGAGTACGCAGGGCAGAAACGAAAGGCCATCCACTTTTCATTGACCCGGGCGGACGGAGGAAGCAACCTGACAATTTTTGATCAGAGGGAATTTTCTGTCTTTATAAATGGAAAACTGATGGCGCGTTCATTAGACACTATTCGTTGGAAAACGGACAGTCTCCTATCCCGGTATCAGGGAAATATTTTTATCAGCATTTATCAGGACCAACCCATCTACTCATTGCAAACTCGGCTTGAGCGTCCTGTGCAATCTTCATCCTTTGAAAACCCAACCCGAAAGACAGATTATTTCAAAGACTTTGTGATTCTGGCTTCTTTTATATTGTTGGCATTATTGGCCGTATTATTTAGAATAAATCCACGCCTTACCTTCGATTATCTGAATGTTATCAAATTATTTTCTGCGCAAGAAAGAGATGATGCCATTGTGGCGGGAAGAATTGGTTCAAGTGTGAACCTTTTCTTTTTTGGATTTATAAGTTTTTTGTTGGGGCTTATTTTGATTGTAATCTTTAACCTGGCCGCTGACAGGATTCCCCTGGCAGGAAATTTTATTTTTTATTCCACGCAACAAGGATTTCTACTTTGGATTCTACTATCCGTATTGGTTTTTATAATTCTCATACTGAAATTGATTTTGATTACAGGCTTTGCCTTACTCTTTAATTTAAGAGGAATTGCGCGGTTTCAATTTTTTAACTTTATACGAATATTATTTATCACCTCCCTGCTCATGGGGGGCCTCGCCCTTCTCTATTTTGTTTTTCACCTTCATAGTTCTGCGTTGTTTTATAATCTTCTTGTAATCTGTTTTATTTTCGTCCTGGCAGGTACCGTTTTTTTATTTTTGAAATTATTGACCCGAACCTCGTTCCCGATTTTTCATTTATTTTCCTACCTTTGCGCAACTGAAATCATCCTATTAATGATTTTGGGGAAAGTGGTATTATTTTAAGCCGAACCCGATACGTGTTGATATGACAGAAACTGCAACGGATAGAATGCGAAAAGTTAAGAGCATTCTAGTCACACAGGAGGCTCCTACAGATGTAAACTCGCCTTATCTTAAACTCGCGGAAAAGTATAATCTCAAGATTGACTTTCGGCCTTTCATTCAGGTAGAAGCTGTTCCCGTAAAGGAATTCCGAAAGCAAAAAATAGAGATACTTCAGTACACAGCAATAATTTTTACAAGCCGGCATGCAGTGGATCACTTCTTTCATATCTGTCAGGAGTTGAAAATTGAAATGCCTCCTGAAATGAAATATTTTTGCATTTCTGATCAGACCTCTAACTACCTGCAGAAATATATTGTAATCCGAAAAAGGAAAATCTTTTCGGGGTTGAAGGATACTAAAGATTTATTGGAGATAATAAAGAAACATAAGAATGAGAAATTCTTATTTCCTTGTTCGGATATCCGCAAGAACGACATCCCTGATTTTCTTACGGAGAACGGCTTTGACTTTACAGAAGCCATCATGTATCACACCGTAGCTTCTAATCTGAATGATCTTAAGAATGTGTATTACGATATCCTAGCTTTTTTTAGCCCCTCGGGTATCAATTCACTCTATATTAACTTTCCTGATTTTGTGCAAAACAATACCCGCATTGCGGCCTTCGGCCCCACCACAGCAAAAGCGGTCAGGGATGCTAGCCTTATTCTGGATATTGAGGCGCCTTTACCCAATGCCCCCTCCATGACCGGTGCTTTGGAAGTTTATATTAAGGCAGCGAACGGAATCAAATAACTGGTTAGCTCTTAAGTTTTTACCAAGACTCGCATTTTATTACACTTTAATTACATTCTGATTGAAAGTGTCATTAGAATTAATTTATCTTTAAGTCCTGTTCAATCAGCAACTGTGAAGAAAGTCTATTTTTTAATTTTATTGACCGGAGTATTTTTTAATGAATCGTTTGGTCAACAAGACCCGCAATTCACCCAGTATATGTTTAATACCCTGTATTATAATCCGGGGTATGCAGGGGTAGAGGGGCTTACCAAGATTACGGCTATTCACCGAAGTCAATGGCTGGGCTATGAACCCACCTATGGAGGGGGCGGTGCTCCGACCACACAAATGATAAATTTTACAGCGCCTATTAATAAAATTAACAGTGGCTTTGGGGCTTACATAATAAACGATCAACTGGGCCCACAAAACAATCTTCAGGCACAGGCATCGTATGCTTACCATCTAGCCTTGAAGGGCAGCAAGTTGAGTTTCGGAATTACCACGGGCATTTATTCTCAGACAATTAACTTTGATCAGTACAGGCCCATCGATCCCAATGATCCCCTCTTAAAAAGCTCAGGAAAAGAATCTCAGGTTCGCCCAGATTTAGGGGCGGGGGTCTTTCTGCAACGCGAAAAGTACTATGCAGGGGTAAGTTTCAATCACCTTACTCATTCAACATTTGATTTTGGTTTAAGCCAACGCAATTCCCTGGAAACCCATATGTATGTTACCGGGGGCTATTATTATCAACTTAATTTTGATCTCCGGTTCCAGTTTTCAACACTTATTAAATCCGATTTTACGAAAACCACTTTCGACTTGGGTGGATTAGCCTATTATAAAGATACGATGTGGGGCGGATTAGCGTTTAGACAGTCGGAAGCAGCAATATTAATGTTGGGATACAGTTTATTAAAGGACAAATCGCTGAAGTTGGGTTACGGATTGGATTACATAGTTAAGGATCAGGATGCTAAGCAACCCACCTCGCACGAATTCATGTTAAGCTATGAATTGCCGGTTAACCCGGCTATAGGTAAAAAGGTAGTTAGAACACCACGTTACCGGCACTAATCGGGTATTTATTTGGGATTTTTAGAGATTTTGTTCAATTTGGTAGCTCTGTAATTTAAAAGAAAGACGAAAAAGAATAACTTTCGGGTCTGTATCGTTGGCATTAGTAACTGAAAGACTGGATCTAATAAAAAAAGTATGAAGAAAATAGTTTCTCAACAGGTTCTCTACTACGCTTTAATTCTGGGAGTGGGCTCTATGCTCGGTGGCTGCGGTTTACTGGGTGGCAATAAAGGCGGGAATGCCCAAGGTGAGGTGGTAGGCCAATCCACACTTGAAAGAAGAGAGGGTTGGTCGATGGTCATTCCTTATGGAATGGTTCCGATTCCTGCAGGTACCTTCCACATGGGTCAGGCCGATGAAGATCCGGCATCTACCCAAATCAACTTCAATAAGCAAATTACCATTGGCCCGCTGTTCATGGATGAAACAGAGATCACCAATGATGAATACCTTCAATTTACAACCTTCTTTTTAGATCCGAATGGGGCAGAGGGATTAACAAACTTCGATCAGATTGGCCAGCAGGAATTTATGGAGAGGTACTATCCGGACACCACTGTATGGATGAAGGATTTCTCACATCACATGGGAGATCCTTTGGTGGATTATTACTGGCAGCATCCAGGCTATCAGGATTACCCGGTTGTTGGGGTGAGTTGGGAAGGCGCAATCTTTTTTGGAAAATGGAGATCTGCGTTTCTTAATGAATGGCGCCAGGTAAATGGAGGTCAGCCTCCTATGCCGGCATTCCGGTTGCCTTCTGAAGCCGAGTGGGAATATGCAGCCCGTGGTGGACGCGACATGGCGAAATATCCTTGGGGTAATCCCTATATCCGTAACTCCAAAGGATGTATGCTTGCAAACTTTAAGCCGGGGCGTGGTAACTTCTATGACGATGGGTTTGCGTATACAGCCCCGGTTGGGATTTACTTCCCGAATGATTACGGGTTAGTAGATATGTCGGGTAACGTGTCCGAGTGGTGTCTTGACGATTTCAATCCGGCATCCGTGCCAACGGTTTGGGATCTTAACCCTCAATACATTGATAAGAATGCTTACGATCGCGAAGGCAATTCTAAAGAAAGATATAATGCCAGAAAGGTAGTGCGTGGCGGATCATGGAAAGATGTGGCTTATTATCTTGAAACAGGAACCAGAACCTATGAGTATAAAGATTCAACGCGAGCTTATATTGGCTTCCGTTGTGCAATGACTAACCTGGGCCGCTCATCCGGTGCAGAATTTCAATAATTAAAAACTCTGGTTATATTTATAAAAAATCGGACTAAACTTAAATCTTAAGAACCATGGCAAAGAAAAAAGGCGGATTTGTCTCGTTATTCTTCACAACCATCATGCCCAAAGTTTACGGTATTGGTGCAGCAGTTGTAATTATCGGAGCACTTTTCAAAATCTTACACTTAGAGGGCGCAAACGCAATGTTGATGATTGGATTGAGCGTGGAGGCAGGCATCTTCTTCCTTAGTGCATTTGAACCTAAGCATGACGAACCAGATTGGTCGAAAGTATATCCTGAATTAGCGGAAGATTATGAAGGCCCCGTAAATCCAACAGCAACCCGTATCAGCAACCGCCCTGCTGGTGGCGATTCTCCGCTATTAAAAATTGATGAGATGTTAAAGACTGCCAAAGTGGACCAGAATCTACTGGATAATCTCGGTAAGGGTCTTACCAACCTGGCAACTTCGGCCTCTCAAATGAGTAATCTTTCTAATGCCGCTGTGGCCACAAACGATTATGCAAAGAATGTTCAATCGGCATCATCAGCTCTGGCTGAAATGAATAAGTCTTATGGCTCAGCCATGAAGGCAGTATCGGCTATGGCCGATGCCTCAAAAGATACAGGCGAATATCACGCGCAGGTAAAGAAAGTTACTGCCAATTTAGCATCCTTAAATGCGGTGTATGAAATGGAATTAAAGGATGCAGATTCTCATGTTAAGAATATGAATAAATTTTATGAGAGTCTTACAGGGGCTATGCAAGGTCTTTCTAAAGTGGGAGAGAACACCACTAAGTTTACATCCGAATTGGGCAGTTTAACGGCTAATGTAACAGCTCTGAATAAAGTGTATGGCGGTATGTTAACGGCCATGAAAGGAGGCAATAGTTAATTTGGTTTTTGCTAGTAATAATTTTTAACCCAAAATAAAAAACCATGGCAGGCGGTAAGGAAACACCCAGGCAAAAGATGATTGGTATGATGTACCTGGTGCTCACTGCGCTACTGGCGCTTAACGTAAGCAACGCGGTATTGGAGAAATTTGCCATCATTGATGATACTCTTGTGAAAATGATTGAAGAGGATGACAAAACCAATGAAAGAAAGTTGGCGGGAATCCTTGGATCAACCAGTCAGGATGAAAAGGTTTTGGCAGCGAAGAAGAAAGCGGAGGAGGTACGGAAGTTAACAAAGGAGACGGTCGCCTACCTGGATGAGTTGAAGGCGAAAATGAAGAAAGAACCGGATGGAGCAGCTATTGAGGGCGAAGAATTGGTAACCAATACCAATCGGGCTGAAGAACTTATGCTTGACAGTCAAAAACCTGAGGAAGGAATTGCGTTTGAAAAGAAGATTACAAGTTTTGTGAATGAGCTTAATAAGATCATGGGATTAAAGCAGCCTTTTCCTAAGCTAACTCGCAAAGCAGAAGATTTTGAGGAGTTTAAGAATAATACAAATCAATTAGATAAGACGTTCCTTCAATTCACTTTTGAAGGAACCCCCACCATGGCCGCTATTGCCACGGTTAGCCAATTACAGACCGAGGTAATGGAGTATGAAGCGGTAGCCTTGGATTCACTCTTCGCAGTAGCTGAAGGTGTTCAAATCAAGTTTGATAATGTCGTGCCAATGGTTCGCGCTGAGTCTAATACTCTGGTTGCAGGTCAGGAGTATAATGCGGATTTATTTATTGCCGCTGCTTCGGACGTTCCCGCTGAAATGTTTTTCAATGACAAACCGTTGGTAGTTGCTAAGGATGCTGTGACTGGAATTAATATGGGGAAAATAAAATTCAAAACATCCGGAGGATCGTACGATAAGAATGGTCTTGCTGAAGCATCGTACCATGTTAAGATTAATATTAAAGGTAAGCCGTATGAAGAAGTAATTCGTTATAAGGTGGCAAAGCCAGTGGCAAAGTTTGAATCGGAAAGTGCCAGTACACTGTATCTCGAGTGCGGAAATGAAATGTCGGTGAGTGTGCAGGGTTTGGCTGAGTCATCCGGGATCTCATTAAGTGCACCAAGTGATCAAGGCAAGGTAATTCAACAAGGGCCAGGTAAGTTTGTTTTAATACCCACCCGGCCACAAATGGATGTTCGTGTTTCCGTGAACGGATCACAAATTGAGGTTAAGCAGTTTAAGGCAAAGCAAGTTCCTAGCCCGGTAGCCAAGTTACAGGTAGGAAATGGCGAGTATGATGTAAAAAGAGGTATTCCTCCCGGAACATCTATCGTACGCTTAGTGCCTGATATTTCAGATGAGACCTTCAAACGGCAGAATGCCAAAGATGCCGCTTATCGGGTAACACAGATGACACTTCAGATTACAGGTAAAACGCCAATCACTTTAAATTCCGGAACTATTGAATTAAATAAGTATGGATTAAGACCTGGTGATAGTTTTTCAGTTTTCAATGTACAGGTTGTGCGCTCTACCTGGGACCCAGGTGATGCGGATAATAAACCGGTAAATGCTAAACTGGAAGGTGTTTACGTTATGGGTAAATAATAAAACAAAATGAAATTAGTAAGTATAGCTCTTTTGTCTTTTGGCTTGGTTGGTGTAGCAGTAGCTCAGCAGGATACGGTATATAACCCGAATTCAACAGAGCGAATCCCTTACTATGAGCAACTCTATCGCTTTCGCGTGGAGCGGATTGTTGATTTGAAAGAAAAGCAAAATGCCGGATTTAAATCTGCTCAGTCTGATTTGGCAGATTTCTTACTCAGGAACATAAAAAATGGTACGCTAACAGCGTATGATGATTCCATTAAGAATGTTAGAACGGCTGAAGAGATTTTGGTAAGTAATCAGGCTATTGTAGAGCCTCCGTACAACGCTACGAAATCATACTTCTCAAGCGAAACAGCAAGTTATAATGGTAAAAACTATCAATCGACCCGTAACGACAATAAAGGGCATCTTCCAACCGATAACCAATGGTGGGAGCTTGCGGCTAGTCAGACGGAATACTTCACCAAAGATCAAATAGTTGCAATTACCATTATTGAAGATGTGATTTTCGATAAACGAAGATCTCGCTTGTATTACGATATCCAAGCCATTGGGCTGCAAGCTCAAAAATCAGGAGACACGAATTTCAACCCGATTGCTTTTATCCAATACAAGGATTTCTTCAATCTGGTTGAGAAAACATCGCACAGTAAAGATTGGAAGGAGCGCGAAAAAGTACTTTGGAGAAATCGGTATAATCCTGCCGAAAACAGGACTTTCACAGATGCTTTTAAGTTGAGATTATTTCATGGTGTTATAGAGAAGGTTGAAAATCCGGATGACCGTTCCATCCGTCAGATTTATGAAATGAATGGCCGGAGCTATGGAGAATCAGTGTTTGCCCGTTGGGAAGAGGAGATGCGAATGATGGAGAAGGAGCATAATCTTTGGGAATACTAAAAAAATTTAATACTAATAACGAGCCCCGTTCAGGGGCTTTTTTATTCTATCACCTGTACAAATGATTAGAGCGGGAAAATGGGAAGACCTTCCAAGAGTTCTGGAACTCATTAAGGAACTGGCTGTGTATGAACGGGCTGCTGATAAGGTTACAAACACGGTGGCTATGATGGAGAAGGATGGGTTTGGACCTAATCCGGTCTATGGTTTTTTTATAGCCGAAAAAGATAATGCTATTGTAGGCCTGGCTTTGTACTATTATAGGTACTCAACCTGGAAAGGGAAAAGACTTTACCTTGAGGATATAATTGTTACAGAGTCCTTTCGCGGTAAGGGTATTGGTAAACAATTGTTCGAAGTTGTTTTAAAGAAGACCCTTGCTGAAAAATGTACCGGAATGATGTGGCAGGTGTTGGACTGGAATAAACCTGCAATCGACTTTTATAAAAAATATAAGGCTAATCTCGATTCGGAGTGGATCAACTGCAATCTTGAATCTATCCAGATAAAGGAAATTTTAAATTTGGCTTAGCATCTAAACTAACAACTTAGATTTCGTCTAGTAACGTATTAAAAGCAACGTGCTGATCTTTAAAACGTGCCCGGTGAACTTCCACCAAAGCCGGAGCAAATTCATTCAGATAGCGTAAGACCTCTTCTATGCTGTTTGAGAAGCACTGTATGCTATACGAAACTGAGGTTTCGTCATCGTGAGTTAATACTTTGTACATTTTGTAACTGGAAAACATACCGGTTTTAAGAAGAGCAGGAATGTAATTTTCTTTCATCCACGAAATCCATTCTTCTTCAATATTTTTATCAATCCCAAAAGTAATATTGTAGAGTAGCATAGCGTAAGACTATTTTCCGTTGACGTAATCCTGCAAGTACTTAAATTCTTTAGTTAATTTTCCATCCGCACACACCGTGCCTCTCCTTATTACTCCTCCTGTATCTTTAATTAATAACGGTCTCAAAATACGATCAATCAAATCCCGACCAAACTCGTCCGAAGCACTTCGGGGCAATTCGCAAGGCAGATTGTCAACGGCCATGGTGGTAATGTGATTCTCATGGCTAAAAGGGGGTAATACACTATCCGTCATTGGATCGTAATCATAAAAAGGATCGGGAATTGTACTGGCGCGTTTCGTACTGGGAATAGATCCATTTATGTCGCAGGTAATGTCCGCAATAACTTTTAATTTGAATTCCGGAGCAAGCATATCCTCGCGGGTGAATAAAACAGGCGCGGCCGGATTCCAGTAAGCACCCCCCAGCAATAATTGACCTACTTGTGCATAACGGGTAAATAAGGACGTGTACATCTCAGGGTTCTTATGAAATTCTTCTCTGTTAAAATGTCCGCCATTTTTCCGCTCGTGATAATCGGCACTGCTTAGTTGTGTATATACCGGTTCGTTATACGTGCGATTTAAAAAATCAATTGCACTTACTTTACGAATGCCGGCTGTATCCAGGGTTTCCATCGCGCCCTTTCCTACCCGTCCCGCTCCGGTTAATATGATTTTTATAGCGGGTAAGTTTACTTTTCGTAGTTCGAGCTTTAAGTCATTTATATCGAAGCAGTCAAAAGCTCTTCGTAAGCTAAAGAGCTTGTAACGTTTGCCATAGGTTAATAAACCGTTATAAGCTCCAACAATTCCTGCGTATCTTCCAAACGCAACAAGACGATTCCCCTGTGTATCTTTTAATCCTTCATAATCAATCAGGCGAATCTTCTTTTCAAGAATGGTTTGCAATAGTTTTCTATTGTAGGGTTGCTTCTTAATGGTGTGGGAAAAGAACAGATAAGTTTTATCGGGAATCAGTTGGTCAATAGGTACCTCCTTTATGCCCATCAGGATGTCGCAATCGCCAACATCTTTTACCACGTCAATTCCAAGCGCCTGATACTCTTCATCAGAAAAACAACGGCTTGGGCTTTTCTGGCAAACCAAATTTACATTTGGAAAACGTTGTTTGATTTCCTCTGCCTGGGCCGGACTAAATGGAACGCGTTTATCTGGCGGAACTTTCCCTTCCCGAATTAATCCCAGTTTAAGGGTATACATATTACCTTGGGTTTATCCGGCTAAGATAGGCAGGTTTTGCCTTTATGTGGCGTGCTTCAATTGACTACTTTCAACCTTCTATCTTTCCAGAAGACTTCCAAGCAAGGAACTGGATTCCTTTCCTGAATTTCTGCCATAGGGTGCTAAGGCCTGAACTAATTTGCGAATAGGCATGGATTGAAGCCACACTTTACCACTTCCCCTTAAGGTTGCTAAAAATATTCCCTCTCCACCAAAAACCATTGACTTAAGACTGCCTGAAGTTTCCACATCAAAATCAACGGAAGATTCAAAAGCTACCACACAACCCGTATCTACCCGAAGGGTTTCATTTCTAAGTGTGCGTTCAATTACAGTTCCACCGGCATGAACAAAAGCTTTGCCATCGCCTTGTAATTTTTGAAGTATAAATCCTTCGCCTCCTACAAGTCCGCTGCCAATTTTACGATTGAATACAATTGACAGTTTGGTGCCGAAGGCAGCACATAAAAATCCATCTTTCTGTACAATTAACTCATGATTAGGACTCGTGGCCAGATCTACCGGAATGATGGTGCCCGGATAGGGAGCCGAGAATCCTACTTTTGATTTTCTGCTTCCGCGATTGGTGAAGTGTGTCATGAAAAGGGATTCCCCCGTTAACAGTCGGCTTCCGGCCGAAAGTAATTTGTCGAACATTCCTTGATTAGGGTTGGATCCATCGCCCATTTTTGTTTCAAATAGAATCCCTTCCTCCATAAATAACATGGCGCCAGCTTCTGCTATTACTGTTTCCATTGGGTCCAGTTCAACCTCTACAATCTGAATGCTTTCACCTTTAATCTGATAGTCGATAACATGTGAATTGGCCATGATTATTTCATTTTTTTATCTTAAAAACGGATAAGTAAACGGACAGGTTACTCTTTTTGTATAAGGATTTAACCGTGAGTTCGTAGGCCAACTATAACAGGCCAGATCATCAGTAGATCATTTCCTTTTCTTTTTCCCTTTTTTGGGTTCCTCTAAATCATCGCGCTCGGATAACTTTTTGTCATCAACGTTTTTGTCTAAAAAGTCGTTTAATTTTTCGATCGCAAGATTTGATTTGAGTTCACCAAATTGATCAATGGAAATTTCAAAACCACTCAAATCTTTATGTACGCGGGGCTTGCCTTGCTTTTTACTTGGTTTATCATTCTTAGTCATAGATCAAACTGTTTTAAGGGTCTGTAAAGCGTGTTTAATCCGGTTTGCTACTTCTTCTTTTCCTAAAATTTCCATGGTCATCATCAAGTCGGGACCAGAAGCATTGCCTGTAATGGTAACCCGTAGTGCCTGTAGAATTTTGCCGGTGCCAATTCCTAATTTTGCCGTTACACTCTCTAATAGTTCTTTCGCTAAGTTGGCAGACAGCGTGGGTGTTTTTATAATTTCCTGACTAAACATGGTTAGTACCTTCACAGCATCTTCATTCCATTTTTTGGCTATCACCTGTTCATCATAGGAAGTGGGCGCGTGAAAGAAAAACTTTCCATGCTCCCAAAAATCCTGGGTAAACGTTACCCGCTCTTTCATGATGGAGCAGATTTTTAAGGCTTTTTCTGTTGAGCACGTAATATTTTCCTGACGAAGGGAGTTCAACAAATATTCTGTAAGCATTTCATCGGATTTTGCTTTCAGATATTGTTGATTGAACCATTGGGCTTTTTGAATATCAAATCTTGCTCCCGCCTTCCCAATCCGTTCCAACGAAAAAGCCTGCGCTAATTCATCCATAGAAAAAATTTCCTGTGTAGTGCCCGGGTTCCAGCCCAGAAATGCCAGGAAGTTGATAAGAGCCTCTGGTAAATAACCGGACTCACGAAATCCTTTCGCTAATTCCTCCGTCTTTGGATCAGTCCAATTCAATGGGAAAATCGGGAATCCCATTTTATCGGCATCGCGCTTGCTGAGTTTTCCATTGCCATCGGGTTTCAACAGGAGTGGCAAATGCGCAAACCGGGGCATGTCATTTTCCCAACCAAAAAACCGATAAAGAAGAACATGTAAGGGAGCAGAAGGAAGCCATTCCTCCCCTCGAATAACATGTGAAATTTTCATCAGATAGTCATCGACCACATTTGCCAAATGATACGTAGGCATGCCGTCCGACTTTATGAGCACTTTATCATCGATTTGAGACGAATGGACCGTTACTTCTCCACGGATCAAATCCTGTAAGCTTACCTCTTCATCATCGGGTACTTTAAGCCTAACCACATAATTGACTCCCTCTTCCAGATTTTTTTTTGTTTCTGCTTCCGAAAGCGTGAGAGAATTGTTCATGATCATGCGCGTGGTAGCACTATATTGTTGATTGGATGAACCTGCGTTTTTTAAACGGTCGCGCATGGCTTCCAGCTCTTCTTCCGTATCAAAGGCATAGTACGCATGGCCGCTGTCCAGCAATTTTTGAACATACTCGTTGTAAATAGACTTTCTTTCTGATTGTCTGTAAGGTTCGTGGGGTCCACCAACTGTAACACCCTCATCTATTTGTATACCCACCCACGCGAGTGATTGCGTTATATACTCTTCCGCGCCAGGCACGAACCGGGTTTGGTCGGTATCTTCAATGCGTAAAATCAGCGTGCCCTTAAACTGTTTGGCCAACAAATAATTGTACAAGGCTGTACGCACACCACCAATGTGCAAAGCACCGGTAGGACTGGGAGCAAAACGAACGCGAACGTCTTTCATTTTAAAGGATAAAAACAGAGAGGCAAAGGTAAGAAATTCAAAACTACTCCTACCGGTTATGGGTTGAGGTAATGATAAATGCAAATATTAAAGGAAGTATTGGCTACTTTACTGCAATGCAGGAGATTTCAACATTAACATCTTTCGGCAAACGACTTACTTCTACTGTTTCGCGGGCAGGCGGATTAACACTAAACTTTTTTGCATACGCGTCATTCACCACCGGAAATTGTCCCATGTCTTTAAGGAATATGGAACATTTTACCACATGCGTAAAATCCATTCCGGCTGCGGTAAGAATTTCGCCAATATTTTTTAATACCTGATTGGTTTCTTCGGTAACATTTTCGGTAAGAATTTTTCCTGTAGCTTTATCGATGGCAATCTGACCGGATATAAAGAGCATCGATCCGATTTTGATTGCCTGACTATAAGGTCCGATAGGTTCTGGGGCGTTTTCGGAATAAATTACTTCTTTTGACATAGACGGAGGTGTATTACTTTTGATCAAATATCGAAAATCAATTGCCGCCACACAATTGGAATTGCAAATGAAAATATTGGTTGTAGGTGATGATCAGGCCCTAAGCGAATGCCAACAGAAGTTTGGAGATTGGCACATCTGGCTTTATGCACCTTCGCACCCGGTGCCGGCCAATCTTTTGACAGAAGCAGACATGATCTTTGACTTCATTCCCCAAAAGGAAGATATCGCCCATTACAGTAAGGAGCGGGGAGGCCTTATAATTTTTCTGAACACAAGTTTGATAACCTTATCGGAGTTATTGGATGGCACCCGGAATGCTGATTCCGCATTTTTTGGTTTTTGCGGTCTTCCTACTTTTCTAAATCGTGATCTTTTGGAGGTGAGTGTGACCTGTGCAGATGAATTGAATGCACTTGAGACAATTTGCGCAAAACTAAATACCAAATTTGAATGTGTGGCTGATCAGGTGGGACTGGTAACTCCACGCATTATCTGCATGATCATTAATGAAGCGTATTTTACTCTTGAGGAAGGAACGGCTATACGATTGGATATTGATCTGGCAATGAAATTAGGAACCAACTATCCTTACGGGCCGTTTGAATGGGCCAGCCGAATTGGGATTTCAAATGTATATAGCGTATTAAAGGCAATGTATGCTGCCACTAAAGACGAAAGATATCGCATTAGCGCATTGCTCGAAAAGGAGGCAGGATTGTAGTTTAGTAGGCCATGGTACGGAAAGTTAAATTTACCCGAGGTACCATTATTTTTTTTGTAGGCGGAAGTCTATGCAACCAATGGGTTTGAGTTGTACCTTTCATTACCAGTAAACTACCGTGCTCCAGGACAAGGGAAATTGTCTGTTTAGTTCTTTTATGTTTAAAGGAAAACTTTCGCTCGGCTCCCAGGCTAAGGGAACCAATAGCGCTGTTCAGTCCTAATGCTTTTTCATCATCACTGTGCCAGGCCATTCCTTCATCTCCCGAATGATATAAGTTCAAAAGACATGAATTAAATGTGTGGGCACAAAATTCTTCGGTGCGTTTTTTCAATTCAAGAAGCTCACGAGTCCAGGGAAGGGCTTGCTTGGTTGTATTTGAATAGGTATAGGAGTAATTTTTATCGCCATACCAGGCCGCCTTGCGTTTTGTAAAAAGATGCTTACCAAAAATAACAGCCTCATCATTTTTCCAGGCAATATCTGCGAGCATTCTTTCCAGGTAATGCCGCGATTCGGAACTGGTAAGTATTTTTCCGTAATAAAGTACCTCCCCTTCGTACGGAAGTAAATTGACTATTGAGTCTTTACTGAATAATTCCATTGTTTAAACTCATTTTTCATACAGTGTCCGCAAGGCCTGAATCCATTTTTTTTGGCCTCCCCTTTTGAAATAAAGTAAACCCGGTTTTCTTTTTTCATTCTTTTACCCGAATGGCAGGAAAGATGGCCGTATATTTTTAAGCTTTTATTGCCAGCTAAACCAATCGTTCCCTTTCTGATACGTCCTCGAATTTCCTGATCTGAGAGCTCTGACTGGTTTACCATGGCAAACAAAAGTATGGGCTGTCAAGTGAACAAAAAACCTGTTTCTTGCGATGATAATCAAAGTTTGAAGGAATTGACAAGCGGACGTATTTGCTAATGTTTATAGATGTATTTTTAACTCTGTAACAAACATCACCAACAATGGTTTATGGCGTTCATTACTTTGTAGATTAACTGTGTTTTGAAATGGAGGTTTTAGGATATGTGGCTTCAATATTAATGGGGCTTTCCTTGGGGTTAATTGGCGGTGGGGGCTCTATTCTTACCGTGCCTATTCTTGTTTATCTTTTCGATATCGATCCGGTACTTTCAACAGCCTACTCTCTCTTTGTGGTTGGGTTAACGAGTGCGGTGGGTTCTATTAGCCATTTTAAAAAGGGGAATGTTCATCTCAAAACAGCTATCATATTCGGGCTCCCATCTATACTCGCTGTTTACTCAATCCGCAAATTTATTGTTCCTATAATCCCAGATCCGGTATTTTCATTCAGCACTCTTCAGATCCCTAAACCTGTTTTCATCTTGATTTTGTTTGCTTTGCTTATGATTGTTGCTTCGGTAACCATGATCCGTAAGCCCATGAAACAAAGAGCGACTGACCAAATAAAATATAATTATCCACTCATTTTTTTAGAAGGAGTGTTGGTGGGTAGTGTTACGGGAATGGTTGGTGCCGGTGGAGGTTTTCTTATTATTCCGGCTCTGGTACTAATGACTGGTTTGCCAATGAAACTGGCCGTTGGTACTTCCTTGCTTATCATTGCGCTTAAGTCTCTACTTGGTTTTACCGGTGATCTTGGATCGGGCTTGGTGATTGATTATCAGTTCATGTTAATCTTTTCGTTTTTTGCTATTGTTGGGATCCTGCTTGGAAGTTATTTCACTCGATTTATTCCCAACGAAAAATTGAAACCCATCTTTGGATGGTTTGTGCTGATTATGGGCATTTATATTTTGTTAAAAGAAGCATTATTTTAGTTGAGCCCACAGAATTGTAAACACGGGGTATAACGCATTAATTTTGTACTACTTACTGAATCTACGCCACTTATGATTGAATTATTTCGCCAACCCTGGCCCTGGTATGTTGCCGGGACTATTATTGGGTTAACTGTACCAGCCTTGTTATTGTTAGGCAATAAACACCTGGGTATATCCTCTTCCCTACGCCATTTGTGCGCGGCATGCTTACCGGCCAACATCACTTTTTTTAAGTATGATTGGAAGAAAGAAATCTGGAATCTTTTTTTTGTTGCCGGAGTTTTGCTTGGAGGCATAATAGCCACCCAATTTTTCAGCAACCCGGAAGGCGTAGTGATTTCTGAAAGCACAATTCGTGACCTTCTGGCGTTAAACGTAGAAGTTGATCACAACCTCATGCCGGCTTCAATTTTTAGTTTCGAAAACTTATTTACCCTTCAGGGCCTTATGTTTTTTGTAATTGGCGGATTTATGGTTGGCTTTGGCACCCGGTATGCCGGAGGGTGTACCAGCGGGCACACAATTATGGGCTTATCAAATCTTCAATGGCCCTCGTTGGTGGCAAGCTGTTGCTTTATGGTAGGTGGATTTTTAATGACACACGCCATCTTTCCATGGCTAATGAGTTTATAATTCTTAAATACGAAAACGTATGAAGACGAAAGATGAATTTGTAGATGCCTCAACCATCGCGCATCCAATAGAGTGCGAAGCGCCAAACGATCAACGTACTAAAGAAACACTTCTTTCGAATGTTAAATACCTGATAACAGGAATTGTATTCGGAATTGTATTTGTAAAAGCGGAGATTATTTCCTGGTACCGGATTCAAGAGATGTTCAGACTCCATTCCTTTTATATGTATGGGGTTATAGGAACGGCCGTAATCGTAGGAATGATTTCCGTTTGGATGATTAAGCGCACAGGAATTAAAACAATGCAAGGCGAAAAGGTTGTCTTTCACGAAAAACAATTTCATTGGGGCAATGTAATTGGGGGAACGATTTTTGGTTTGGGATGGGCAATTACCGGAGCATGCCCCGGGCCATTGTTTGCCCAGATTGGCAGTGGCTTTTTAGTAGTTATCATCACCTTGCTGAGTGCGGTAGCGGGCACCTGGGTTTATGGACTATTGCAAAAACATTTGCCCCATTAATCGGGAGGTTCGGTTCTAACGATAACATTTCGAACCATTCCTATGCAAATCAATTCGAAGCAGGATCGTGCCCTAAGCCAGTTAGTTGGAGCGGCTTTGGGTGTCGTACTATTGGTTTTGTTTTTAGTTGTGATCCTTACCTCTGTTGTACTTGTCGGGCCAACCCATATTACGGAGTGGGTTTCTGCAAAATCAAAGAATGTTGCTTCAACCACAGTTGCTCCAACTTTGTGGACCCCGCCATCCTTAAGCCAGCTTCCATCCGATCAAGCGAGTGAACAAATAAGATATGGTCGCGAGTTGATTGTTAATACTTCGACTTACCTGGGCCCAAAGGGGTCGGTGATGTCAATCAGCAATGGGATGAATTGCCAGAATTGTCATCTTGATGCAGGTACAAAAATCTTTGGAAATAATTACAGTGCTGTTGCTTCTACTTATCCTAAGTTTCGGGCAAGATCTGGTGCCGAGGAAACAATTGAAAAAAGAGTAAATGACTGTTTGGAAAGGAGTTTAAATGGAATGGTGTTAGCGGATGAAAGCCATGAGATGAGAGCCATAGTAGCTTATATAAAATGGGTAGGAGGCAGTGTGCCAAAAGGAACTTCACCGTATGGAGCAGGTCTTATAGAGATTCCATTTTTAGATCGGGAAGCAAATAGCGCTAACGGAAAAGTGATTTATGAACAAAAGTGTACTATCTGCCATGGTAAAAATGGCGAGGGGTTGTTGCGATCGGATAGCACCGGATATCAATATCCACCGGTATGGGGAAATAACAGTTATAATATTGGGGCTGGCCTTTATCGCTTGTCCAGATTTGCCGGATATGTAAAAGCAAACATGCCTTTGGGAGCAACATTTGATCAACCTCAATTAACCGATGAAGAAGCCTGGGATGTTGCAGCATATGTAAACTCTTTACCACGACCGCAGAAAGATTTACGTGCCGATTGGCCGGATATTTCCAAAAAGCCAATAGATCATCCGTTTGGTCCTTATGCCGATAATTTTAGTGAGTCACAACATAAACTGGGCCCTTACAAACCTATTGCAGCAAGTAAAAAAATCCGAGGTTATAACTAATCCGGTTGTAACATAAGTTACTGTGCAAGGAAAATATCCTGGCGTACTTTGCACAAAAATCTATTATGAAAAACAAAACTCGGCATAAGCTAATATTATTTGTTGCTTTAGTATTTGTAAGTCTTTTAGCTCAGGCACAAATAGTAAAATTAGATCCGCAGAATTTTGAAAAAAAATTGCAGAGCTTAACCAATCCCGTACTGGTAGATGTTCGCACATCAATAGAATTTAATCAGGGTCATCTGAAAAATGCAGTTTTGATTGACTTCAACAGTGCTGATTTCAAATCCAGGTTGAGTAAACTGGACAAAACAAAGCCTGTATTTGTATATTGTGCTGTGGGTGGCCGTAGCAACGCAGCGGTTAGCATTCTTTCTGAAACGGGATTTAAAGAAATTTATGATTTGCAAGGTGGAATATCGGCCTGGCAACGGGCAAATAAACCAATAACAAAATGAAACGGGGGCTATTAGTACTAAGCACAATCATGATTTTCTCACTTCCGTCAAATGCCCAGGTGCTAAGCTCTGCCTACGATCTTACACTTAACGCCTTATTGTCGCACTCAGTACCCGAAATCTCCGTAGTACAAGCCAAAAAACTGAAAGATGTTCTTTGGCTTGATGCTCGTGAGGAAAATGAATTCATGGTGAGTCATATAGCGAACGCAAAATTTGTAGGATATGATCAGTTCAATATTGAAGCGTTACAGTCCCAGCCACAGGATCAAAAAGTTATCGTTTACTGTTCGGTGGGTTATCGAAGCGAAAAAATTGCTGAGAAACTTATTCAGGCTGGATATAAAGACGTATCTAATTTGTATGGTGGGATTTTTGACTGGGTGAATCAGGGAAATCCCGTAGTAGATAAAGAAGGAAAGGCCACTGAGAATATTCATGCCTACAACAAAACCTGGGGTGTGTGGCTCACGAGGGGAAACAAAGTATACGACCCAAAAAAATAACACAATGGAGTATTATTGGAAAGTGATTCTAGATTCTTATACGGGCTATTGGAACTATCTGGTGAATGAAATCGCATACCCTCGTTGGCACAATTATTTCTGGTGGTTGGTAGGACTTTCGGTGGCCGTTTGGCTTATGGAGATAATCGTTCCGTGGCGTAAAGGGCAATCTGTTTTTCGTAAGGATTTTTGGCTGGACGCCTTCTACATGTTTTTCAATTTCTTTTTGTTTTCAGTAATCGGTTATAATGCTCTGTCTAATGTAGCGGTTACGGCCTTCAACGATTTTTTAGCTTTGTTTGGCATCAAGAATCTGGTTGCCTTCCAAATTCAAAGTTGGCCAGGCTGGGCTAAACTTATACTTATGTTTGTGCTCGCAGATTTTATTCAGTGGAATGTACACCGCTTGCTGCATCGCGTTTCCTGGATGTGGGAATTTCATAAGGTGCACCATTCTGTGGCGGAGCTGGGATTTGCTGCGCATCTTCGGTTTCACTGGATGGAAACAATAATTTATAAATCGATTCAATATATACCCTTGGCTATGATTGGTTTTGGCTTACAGGATTTTTTTATCGTGCACATTGTTTCTGTTGCTATTGGACATCTTAATCATTCCAATCTTTACATTACCTATGGTCCGCTAAAGTATATTCTTAATAATCCGGCCATGCACATCTGGCATCACGCAAAAGAACTTCCCAACAAGTATGGCGTGAATTATGGGATCAGTCTTAGTGTTTGGGATTACCTTTTTAACACAGCCTACATCCCAAAAAGCGGACGCGATGAAACATTAGGGTTTGCAGGGGATGGTCAGTTCCCTAAGACTTTTATTAAGCAGATTATTTATCCATTTAAAAAGTAATTCATGACCCATCATAAAAAGATGTGTAGCTGTTTGGCTTGTGTTGAAAAAGATCTCACCCGACAAGAACGAGATCTGCACATCACAGTTTCAGAAAATAGCCGTAGGGAGTTTCTAAAGAGGGCCACGGGAATGGGGCTTGTATTGGGTGCAGGGGCAGGTTTAATCTCCCCGCTTGCTGCTTCGGCACTTAATAGCGAAGATTCAACCGGTTTGAGTAAAGAGATCGCAAGGTCAAAAGCTATTAAATCCAGCAAGGCAAGTAAGATCACTTTATTACAAACAGCGGATATCCACTCACAATTATTAACCCACGATGAGTTTTTTATTGAGCACGGCAAACCGGTTTACAAAAAACGGGGGGGATATGCTACTTTAAAAACGATGATTACCGAATTGAGAAATGAGAACCCCGCCAACACCCTGGTATTGGATGGAGGCGATTGTTTTCAAGGCGGTGGTGTAGCTGCGCTTACGGAGGGACGGGCGATTGTTCCGCTAATGAATAATATTGGTTACGATTTAATGTTGCCTGGAAACTGGGAGGTGGTCTATGGCAAAGAGGTGATGATGCAGGATATGTTCGCTTACAGTGGACCAAAAGTCTGTGCCAACATGTTTCATAAAACGGATGGTGGACAAAAGGGAGACCTGATTTTTCCACCTTATTTCATTAAATACATTGCCGGAATTAAAATTGGATTTATTGGCTACAACGATCCGCTTACACCCAAGCGGCAGTCCCCCGCCTATAGCGATGGCATTGAATTTACACCTCCCGAATTGAACATTACCAAATACATTAAACTGTTGCGCGAATATGAGAAATGCGCCATGGTTTTTTTGGTTACCCACATGGGTCTTGCTCAGCAAGTTGGATTAGCGAATAGTGACTATGCCATGGGGGTAGATTATATTTTGGGCGCAGATACGCATGAACGCGTGCGGACTCCGATAGAAGGGAAAAATGCAAAGGTAACGGAACCCGGTGCCTTTGGGTCATTTTTGGCAAAGCTGGACATTGTGGTTGAGGACGGCATTGTTAAAGACCACGTATATCAGCTTCTGGATGTCGATCCGGATCGGTATAAAGAGGATGCGGAGATGAAAGCCTTGGTTGCAAATGCCCGGGAGCCATTTCGCAAAGAATTGGATCGGGTTTTAGGTAAGACCAAAACCCCTTTGGTACGATACTATGTGATTGAAACCCCCATGGATAATTTTATCACTGATGCTATCATGTGGAAATTTAAACCTGATGTCACCTTGAGTAACGGCTTTCGGTTTTGCCCACCCTTAGTACCGGATCCAAAAACCGGAATGGCAGACATTACCATGGATTATTTATGGAGCATGTTGCCCGTGGATAGTGAAGCTAAACGAGGTTTGATAACCGGCCAGCAATTATGGGATTGGATGGAAAGAGAATTGCAAAATGCATTCGCAAAAGATCCGGCCAATCGATTTGGTGGCTGGGTGGTTCGCTTTAGCGGAATGGAAGTGAATTTTACAATTGGTAAAGAATTGGGTGAACGTGTAAACTTTATTAAGATTAAAGGGAAACCGGTCGACCTCAAAAAAAATTATACGTTTATAGCTTGCGAGCGGGAAGGAGATCCGGACACCACAATTTGCCGGGTAAATGGCGTTGCTCAACCTACCCGATTAGGCATGACTTTGCATAAAGTTGTTGAAGAATATCTGGCTGCCGCATCGCCCATCGCACCAAAATTGGAAGGTCGCGCCACGGCCACCGATGCCCCCAATACCCTGCTCACCCAATTAATGGGCGTGGGTTACGAATTTCGTTAAGTTTTAAAATTACCCTGGAAATTGTTTTTACAAACACGCCAACAAATTGGTTCATTGTCAGTTATTGCTTAATTGAAATGGGAGTTAGTAATTGTTCATCGATTACTTTCTTGAACATACTTTTTGAAAGGGCTCCCGGCTGCATCATGGGTTTGCCTTCTCTAGGAATAAAGAGAAAAGTGGGTATGCTTCGGATGCCAAATACAGCAGCAAGCTCTTGTTCTTTTTCAGTATCTACTTTATAAATAATCAACTTACCATTGTACTCTTTGGCAAGTTCTTCCAGAATTGGCGCTACCATTTTACAAGGGCCACACCAATCGGCATAAAAATCTATAATGGCTGGTAATGTGCCGAGGTAGTTCCATTCAGTTTGTGTTGTATAATCTAAAACCGACTTTTTGAAATTTTCGGCTGTAAGCAATTGAGTAGTCATAAGTTCTAATTTATACCAAAAGTACTGTGGCTTGATTTATTTCACGGTAACATTCATTACATTGATAGTTAAGCCGAGTCACTAAAATTTAGGGATCTTCAAAAAGGCCTGAGAATGCCAATTTTAAATAAAAATTACCCCTGTATGTGACAAAAATCACGTATTCGCCCTAAGGAGTTATTTATCTTTGTCGAATAATTGCCAGAATCACCAAAAGGGTTCTGATAAACTCAGTAATCACGCTAACTATAATAGTATGTTTTTTCAACATGTATACGACAAAACTTTAGCTCAGGCCAGTTATTTCATTGGTTGTCAAAAAGCGGGTGTAGCCATAGTTATTGATGCCAAAAGAGACGTGGATACCTATCTGGAAATAGCCAAACAAAACAACATGAAAATCACGCATATTACGGAGACGCATATCCATGCTGATTTTCTTGCAGGCTCCCGCGAACTTGCTCAATTAACGGGGGCTGATTTGTATTTATCGGACGAAGGGGGTGAGGGCTGGCTTTACGAATTTCCACACGTTGGACTTAAGGATGGTAGTGTGATTAAGGTGGGCAATCTTTCATTGAAAGTATTGCATACCCCTGGCCACACTCCGGAAAGCATTAGTTTTTTGTTAACAGATCATCCGGCCAGTGATGAGCCGGTAATGTTATTTACAGGAGACTTTGTTTTTGTTGGCGATGTAGGCCGGCCTGATTTGTTAGAGAAAGCAGCCGGTATAAAAGGCACAAAAGAGGCAGGGGCCAAAGAGATGTATAAATCAATTGCCAAATTCAATGCGCTGGCAGATTATATACAGGTATGGCCTGGCCATGGTGCTGGATCGGCTTGTGGTAAAGCCTTGGGAGCAGTACCCAGCACCACCGTGGGGTATGAGAAAGTTCGAAACTGGGCCTTCCAGTATCCTAAAGATGAGAATGGATTCGTAAAATATTTATTGGAAGATCAGCCGGAGCCGCCTAAATATTTTGCAATGATGAAGAAGCTCAACAAAGTAGATCGCCCTTTACTCACCGAAGTACCCAAACTCAAAAAATTGAGTGTCGAGGAATTTAAAGCCGCCTACGATAAGGGTATCAAATTAATTGATGCGCGTAATAAGGTGGAATTCGCAAAGGGTTTTATTCCAGGAAGCCTTAACATACAAGGGAACAATGCCTTTGCCACCTGGGCAGGATGGTTTTTGAAATATGATGAACCCTTTATGCTGGTAGCCACGCAGGCGCAGTTGGATGATCTGACTCGCAAACTGATGCGAATCGGATTGGATGCTATTTATGGTTACATCGAGGATGTAACTCCCTGGACGGCACTGGGGAATACACTTGAAAAAAGCAATGTTATTTCCCTTGACGAATTTCAAACTCTTCGCAGCAACAATAACATTCAGCTAGTGGATGTTCGGGGTGAGTCTGAATTTAAAGCCGGACACATTCAAGGTGCTGAAAATATTTTTGTGGGCACGCTTTCAGAAAATCTAAACAAGTTAAAGAAGGATAAACAGATTGTTATTCAGTGCCAGTCGGGAGATCGAACTGCCATAGCCTACTCGCTATTAGCCAAACATGGATTTAAGAACGTAAAAAACTATTCGGGTGGAATGAATGAGTGGGTTAACACGGGCAATCCGGTGGTGAGTGAAAATTGAGATTTAGGTTAAGCTAAATCCATTTATAATTTCGAAGCGAAGCGATTACGAATTAACCCAAACCCAATTTTGAAAGGACATGAAGATACTGGGTGATTGGAAATTTCTGATAATGTTTTGCCTTACCTTGGGCCTGGCGCCCTTTTTTCCTGAACCCCATATTTGGGGCAAGTTGAAATGGATTGCGGGTGGAGCCATTGGGATGCAGCCTCTTGATTGGTTTGATACCTTATTTCATGGATTGCCCTGGTTGCTTCTTATAGGTTTTCTGTTAACCAAAGGAGTAGCGATTATGAAAGAGATAAAAAATTAAAAATTCTTAAGGATTGGCAATCGATACAATTAAATCAAACTTATTTAACAACTGGCACCTGGTGCGCATTTTGCGGTTACTCTTTGGAGTATTTATATTGATTCAGGCGATAACGACTGGAGATTTTTTTATAGGCTTGATAGCAAGTATATTTTTACTTCAAGCCATTACAAATACAGGTTGTTGCGGGGCGAGCGGGTGTGTTTTACCCGATTCAAGCACCAAAGAAAACAAGGTAGTGAGCAGGTTGAATATGAAGAAATCAAATCCCGCGAATGAGTAGGGAGCCCAGCAGCAAGCAACTATTATTCAACCGTTACTGATTTAGCAAGATTACGAGGCTGATCAACATTACATCCGCGCATAACGGCAATGTGGTACGACAAAAGTTGGAGCGGAATTACAGAAATTAAAGGAACCAATGACTCAGTTACCGCGGGTACCTCAATCACAAATTCCGACATTTTGGGAATTTGCGTGTCACCCTCGGTTACGATAGAAATCACCCGTCCTTTACGTGCCTTTACCTCCTGAATGTTAGAAACAATTTTTTCGTATGAACTGTCTTTAGTAGCGATAAAGGCCACTGGCATTTCGGCATCGATTAAGGCGATAGGGCCGTGTTTCATTTCGGCTGCAGGATATCCTTCCGCATGGATGTATGAAATTTCCTTCAGTTTTAAAGCACCTTCCAGGGCTACAGGAAAGTTATAGCCTCTGCCCAGATAAAGAAAGTTGCTTGAGTCCTTAAATTCTGCGGCAATCTCTTTTATCTTATCATTCAGGGTTAAAATCTTTTCAATTTTAGAAGGAAGATTTTCCATTTCTACCAGCAGTTCATTGAATTTCTGCTCGGTAATCGTTCCTTTCTTTTCGGCTACAATTAGCGCAATCATATTTAGCACAGTAAGCTGTGCTGTAAATGCCTTTGTGCTGGCCACACCAATTTCTGGTCCGGCATGTGTATAGGCTCCTGCGTGTGTTGCCCGCGGGATGGACGATCCCACTACGTTGCAAACTCCAAAAATAATTGCCCCTTTTGATTTAGCTTGTTCAATGGCCGCCAGGGTATCGGCTGTTTCACCAGATTGCGAGATCGCAATAACCACATCGCCTTCGCGCACAATGGGATTGCGATAGCGAAATTCAGAAGCATACTCTACTTCAACCGGAATTCTGCAAAACTCTTCGAAGAAATATTCGGCTACTAACCCTGCATGCCAGCTCGTTCCGCAGGCAATAATTATAATTCGGTCGGCTTGTACCAACTTGTTCAGATATTCTCTAAGTCCACCCAATACCAGCCGGCCCGTGGCTGAATCCAAGCGACCTCGCATACAATCGCGGATAGACCGGGGTTGCTCAAAGATCTCTTTTAACATGAAGTGTTCAAAGCCTCCTTTTTCAATGGCCTCTAACTCCAGATCGATAGTTTGCACATACGGAGTTAAGGGCAAATTGGAAGTGTCCTTAATGGTAAGTTTGCCATTATTGATAATGGCAATTTCCTGGTCGTTCAGATAAATGACCTCGTTGGTGTATTCAATAATGGGGGTGGCATCTGAGGCCATAAAAAATTCTCCCCGACCCACGCCCAATACCAACGGACTACCCTTACGGGCTGCAATCAATAAGTCAGGATCGTTTAATGACATCACCACAATGGCATAAGCGCCTACCACTTTGGTTAGCGCCAGCCGCACGGCTTCGTCCAGCGAACAACCTTCGTTCTCCTGAATGTCTTCAATAAAATGAATGAAGACCTCAGTATCCGTTTCACTTAAAAACGTGTGTCCCTTTCGAAGCAATTCTTG
>JAEUUB010000786.1 GCA_016787745.1 Cyclobacteriaceae bacterium | reverse complement strand
ACTGCTAAATATAATCTGGGCCCCGCTTACCTACGGATTGAAAGGGGTTTCGCTTAGCGCGAACTGGATGTGGCCTGCAAAAAACAAGGGGGAGAACGCGCGACTTTATACCGCGGTTGAAGCCGTGAGCGATTTTGCCTGCAAACTGGGTATTAATATTCCCACGGGAAAAGATTCTTTATCAATGACCCAGAAGTATCCGGGGGGTGAAGTAGTCTACTCTCCAGGCACTGTAATTATTTCGGCTGTAGCCGAAGTGAGTGACATCCGCCAAACCATTTCACCAGCCCTTGAACCTATTGTTGGTTCAAAACTAATTTATATTGATTTCTCAAAAGACAATTTCAAGTTGGGTGGAAGCAGTTTTGCGCAGGTCGTGAATCAAATAGGGACCGAAGCCCCAACGATAACTGATGAAACCTACTTTGCAAAAGTTTTTGAAGCCGTTCAACAATTAATAAAGCAAAATCTTATTCTGGCTGGGCATGATGTTTCCTCGGGTGGAATTATTACCACCTTGTTGGAAATGTGTTTTCCTGTTCCAGATGTAGGTATGAAAATTAATACAGGCGCGTTGGGTGATGATGTAATCAAAGTGCTGTTCGCTGAAAATCCAGGAATTGTGCTTCAGGTGAACAACAACACCGAAGTTGAGAAAATACTGAAGGCTAAGGACATTAAAGCGATAGCGATTGGAGAAGTAACGAACTTAAGGCAACTATCAATAGCCAACTATCAATTGTCGATTGACAAATTAAGAGATACCTGGTTCAAAACTTCTTACCGGTTGGATGCGTTGCAACGTACGAAAGGACATGCCGCTTCGCGAAAGGAAAATATTTTTAAACAACCGTTAGCGTATAAATTTCAGCCCACTTTTAAGGGCAAGTTCTCTGCCTTCGAGATAGATCCTAAACGAAGAACCCCTACCGGAATCCGGGCCGCTATTATCCGGGAGAAGGGTGTTAATGGCGATCGGGAAATGGCTTACGCGCTATACCTGGCGGGCTTTGATGTTAAAGATGTGCACATGACTGATCTCATGACCGGTCGTGAAGATTTAACAGAAGTTAATCTCATCGTTTTCGTGGGAGGTTTTTCAAACTCCGATGTGCTCGGGTCCGCTAAGGGCTGGGCTGGTGCGTTCCTGTATAATCCGAAAGCGAAAGAGGCCCTAGATAATTTTTACAAGCGCGAGGACACATTAAGTCTGGGCGTTTGCAATGGATGTCAGTTAATGATGGAGTTGGGATTGGTTTATCAGGACCGGGAAATGAGCGCGCATCCTAAAATGCATCACAATGGCTCAGGTAAATTTGAATCAACCTTCGTCACCATCCAAATTCCAAAAAATAATTCGATCATGCTAAAAAGCTACGCGGGGGCACAGCTTGGAGTGTGGGTAGCGCATGGCGAAGGAAGATTTGATTTGAAGGGTCATAACGATTATCAGATCGCTGCCACCTATACCTATCCTGAGTATCCCGGAAACCCGAATGACTCTGATTTTTCTACGGCTGCGCTTTGTTCAAAAGACGGAAGACACCTGGCTATTATGCCACACATTGAACGCTCACTCTTTCCCTGGAATTGGGGGTATTATCCGCGCAACCAAAAAACTGATGAAGTGGGTCCATGGATAGAGGCGTTTGTTAATGCGAGAGTGTGGGTGAAGAATAAAATTTCCAGATCGTAAAATTCTACTTTACTTCTAACACTACCACCGAGTGTGCAGGCAGCGTGACTTTCAATACATTTGAAACCAGCGAGGCTTGCTTAAAAGGAATGGGCTTTACAGAATCCGGTTTTTCAAATGTATTGTGATCTTGCAGTTTGGCACTTGTTAAAATCCTTCCGGTTACTGTAGTGTACTTGCCTCCTCGTATTTCGATAGCGATCTCTTTGCTATTCTTAGGATCAATATTTACTAATGAAACGTGAACCAAGCCCGCTTTATCTTTTGAGGCAGAGGCCGAAATAGCGGGAAGCTTATCTGTTCCAAAAACATAATCTCCCCCTGAAATGGATAAGGGTAAGTAGTTGGCATCCTGATGAACATTATACATTTCCATTACATGATAAGTAGGCGTTACAATCATTTTCTCTTCATCCGTTAACACAACCGCCTGAAGCACATTAACCGTTTGTGCCAAATTAGCCATGCGCACGCGATCGCTATGCTTATGAAAAATATTCAGCGTTGCTCCCGCCAGAATGGCATCGCGAATGGTGTTTTGTTGAAAGAGAAAACCTGGATTTGTGCCGGGCTCTACATCATACCAACCGCCCCACTCATCAACAACCAAAGCAACTTTCTTCTCAGGATCATATTTATCCATGATGGTGGCATGCTTCGTAATTAATTCATCCATTTTCAAAGCGCGCTGCATAGTTTGAAAATACTGTTGTTCACTAAAGTCAGTAGCCGAGCCTTTTTTTCCCCAATCAATAACAGAATAATGATGAAGGGCAATTCCTTCCAACATAGTGTGCGGAATGTCCCGCATCATCACTTCTGTCCAGTGGTAATCCCCTGAATTTGCGCCTGAAGCAATTCTAAAAAGTTTTGCTTTTTCCGAATTAGACATGAACGTGGTGTATTGCCTGTAAATGTTTGCATAATACTCGGCTACCATATTGCCTCCACACCCCCAGGCTTCGTTTCCTATTCCCCAAAATTTCACGTTCCAGGGTTTATCACGACCATTTTCTTTTCTCCAATTCGACATCGGGCTCACACCTTCAAAATTTACGTATTGAACCCATTCTGACAATTCTTGCACCGTACCGCTTCCAACATTTCCTGAGAGATAGGGTTCCGCACCAATCAGCTCACACATATTTAAAAAGTCGTGTGTGCCAAAACTATTGTCTTCCGTAACACCACCCCACCAGGTATTAACGATGGTAGGTCTCTTCGCTTTCGGTCCCACCCCATCTTTCCAGTGATAGGTGTCCGCAAAGCACCCTCCTGGCCACCGAAGGTTTGGAACTTTAAGTTTTTTTAGCGCTTCCACCACATCCTTTCGTACACCCTCGGTATTCGGAATTTTTGTATTCGATTCGCCTACATAGAAACCACCATAAATACAGCGACCTAAGTGTTCTGAAAAATGTCCGTAAATATGTTTATCAATTATGGATTGGCTCATATCGGTATTAAGTACAGATGTGTTTTGCGCATTCGTCTGCGCAAAACACAAAAAGAAAACGGCACTTATCACCGTACTCTTGATTAATCTTATTTTTATAGTCATATCCTTTAAGGATTACTTAAGCAGAATTTCGGGCGGCATTTATAATTCCAAACATGCACCGGATAATCAGATTCCGGTACCGTGATTCGTAAACCTTGTTCTTATCATCAAGAGTACGAATATTCATAAGTGCAAATTGTTGAATGGCAATAAGTGGCAACACAATGCGTTCTCGCAACCGAACCGAATCGCGGATGGCCGGATTGTTTTCCATAAGCCCTTTCTGCCCTGAAACTTCCAGCACCTGTTTGTGCGATAGTTCAAACTCGGCAAACATTTTCTTCCAAAACTCCCCAAACTCTTCATCCTTACCCAAATAGGTGGTTGCCTCGTAATATGATTTTGTTAAAGACATCATGCTATTGCCCAACAGCGTTCGAAAGAAGAGCGAATCTTCATAAAAGGATTTCATTTTTTGAATACCTATTTTATCGTTTACGGCTTTTAAAGCAGAACCTACACCGTAAAACCCAGGTATATTTTGTTTCATCATAGCCCATGAACCCACAAAAGGAATGGCCCGCAAGTCTTCAAATTTCAAACCCTCGGAAGCATTTCTTTTTGCCGGGCGCGACCCAATGTTTGTATCCCCAAAGAAAGAAAGGGGTGTTACCTTTTCGAGGTAAGGCACAAATTTAGGATGATGTTTTAAGCTTAAATAGGATTGGTAGCCCACTTCTGCCAAATCATCCAGTATCTTCTTTTGTTCATCCGACAACTGACTTTCATCCCGCTGCGAAACCGCCCCTTCAAGCCCCGCGGATAGTAACTGTTCGAGGTTAAACTTACAGGATGCAACCTTTCCAAAGTTTGAACTTATTGTCTGGCCTTGCACCGTAATCTGCACTTCTTCATTCTCAATGGTATCTCCGAGCGATGCGTAGAAATCATGCGTATTCCCCCCCCCCCGGGCTGGTGGCCCGCCCCGACCATCAAAAAATATGGCTTTCAATCCATGCTTCCTCGAAACAGCCGTAAGATTTTCCTTCGCTCTGAAGATTGACCAATTGGCGCGCAGATAACCGCCATCTTTCGTGCCATCCGAAAATCCCAGCATGATAGTTTGGTGCGCTTTCCGCTTCTCAAGATGCGCACGATACTCTTTGATGGAATAAAGCTCGTGCATAATATCGGGTGCATGCTTAAGATCATCAATTGTTTCGAATAACGGTACAACATCAAGTTCCAACTCCTGACTTCCCAATAACAAACGCACCAGCGTAAAAACTTCTATCACATGCAAGGCGCTTTGGCAATTGCTTATTACATACCGATGGCTACCCGTTACACCGTTATTTTTTTGAATTGTTCCGATTGCCCGTATGCTGTCTAAAGTTTCTTCAACAAAAGGATCTTCAAATTTATTTTCATCGAGCGAGAGTTTAAGCGACAATAAATAATCAATCTGCTCTTTTTGTGAAAGTTTTAAAAAATCTGTTGAGGAGATTGTCTGGCCTTTTGCGGCACAGGTATCCAGAATTTGAGACCAGACGTAATCATGCTTGCGGCTGTCTTGACGAACATCCAAACTGGCAAAATAAAAGCCGAATACTTTGACTTTTAAAATAAATGCATCCAGGAGATTAAGAAACAACCCATTGTGCTCATCTAATAATTTCTTGCGAGCCGTCATAAGTTCTGTCACCATGTCATCTACCTTATCATAGCCACGCTCCGACTCGTAGGCCCAAAGGTAAATTTTTCGTTCAATGGCGATAATGATTTTATCGACTCCCCGGAAAGTGAGTCGCCTGCGTAAGGCACGCAAATCCCGATAATAACACTTTAGAATACTATCCTGAAGTCGGGCGGCCACCCGCAGTGTTGTATCGCTCTTCACAAAAGGGTTTCCATCACGATCGCCTCCAGGCCAAAAGCCTATTACAATTAATTTATCATTCTTCCACTCCGTTAATGATATCTGTAAACCTGTGCAGAGTGATTGGATAATTTCGGGAATCGCCTGATAGAAAACATTTTCAAGATACCAACATAAACTGAGGGCTTCATCGTACGGGGTGGGTTTGTCTTTATTTATAAAACCCGTTTTGCCTAATTGCTGCATTAATAAGTTAATCTGCAAAAGGTCGCTTTCGCGAATTGATTTTTCAAGATCAGTCAAAATACCCAATACATGGCCCGGGTAAAATTGAGTTGGATGGGCGGTGAGTACGGTACGCAAACTAAAAGTTTCCAGTCGTTCAATGAGTTCTTTTTGCTTTCTATCAAAGCGGGTGCGCAAGAGCAAAGACGTAACGGTTCCTTTCCCTGCGATTTCATTGATCTGCTCAAATGCAGAATCTTCAATTGAATCAAAAAGAGCGACTTGCCGCTCAACATATTGAATAAATTTAAAAAGCAGATCGAATTGCTCTTCCGCGGTTGCCTGCGGAAAAAGATCATTGAAAAATTGATGCAGAATTTCAATTGCCGATTCACCCTTTTGAAAACCTTCTTCACAATAGTGATGTAATAAAGGTAACAAGGTGCCGGTACGCGAAATTTCCTGAAAGGGAAGATTGAGGAACAAGCTATTGTAGATGTGGTAGCGGGCACCAACTATTTGTTCGTATTTGGATGTCATTAGCGTAGGCAATAATTAATTTTTCATGAAATTAGGGTTAAACATGTACATAGTTTAAACATTCTCTCAAAAACGTTTAATTTTTAATCAGAAAACGATTGAGTAAAATCTGACTCTTGTTTTCCGTGCTAAATTCCAGTACCTTTTCTTTTTAAACCACTTTCTATGAAGCGTTTATACTTTCCGCTTTTGTTGTTGATTCTATTAACCTCCTGCCTGGGATATAAAGAACTTCCTGTTGAGTACGATTATAGTTATCGTGGGAACTTTAAAAAATACCGAACCTTTGAAATTATGCGGCCCATTGGGGTAGAGGATACCACCATGGTAAATGAAATAGTGGAGAAATCAATCATTTCCAGAATGAAGTTTTTAGGGTATAAGCAGACAGAAACCCGACCCCACCTTATTATCGGTTTTAAAATGTATACCGATAGCCTGCGCTTTAATGGATACGACCAGCCAGACATTGAAGATTGGATAAAAAACCAATCAGAAGATCTGTCTTACGATCAGCGTAAACTCGATCTCAAAACCGGAACCTTGCTAATTCAATTCTTCGACAGGAGACAAAACAGGTCAATCTGGCAAGGCTACGCAACCACATTATACGGAAGCATAAATTTTAATAACGAGCGGCACTTGCGGAATGCGGTTATTTCCATTCTGGATAAGTACCGATTTATGGCCGAGGGTTTTTCGGAAGGGAGTACTGCCAGTATGCAGGAAAACGAACTTGAGTAGCTTAAAAATCCCCTAAAATTCTGTGAAAACTAACAAAATCCCGTTTTCACTTTTCAAAATTAATTCTACCTTTGCAGTCCCAAATTTGGGCTTAACACTGTCCTATGGTGTAATGGTAACACTGCAGATTTTGATTCTGCCTTTCTAGGTTCGAATCCTAGTAGGACAACACGTAAAATCCTGGGTAAAACCAGGATTTAATTTTTGAAGTAAAACACCATGGCTGTAAAAATATTTTCGGGAAGAGCAACCGCTTATCTGGCAGAAAAAATTGCCAACGCCTATGGTGAAACCCTCGGCACGGTTAATTATCAGCAGTTTAGCGATGGCGAGATGTCGCCTTTTATTGGCGAATCGGTACGTGGTCACGATGTATTTATTGTGCAGTCGACCTTTGCACCTGCCGATAATTTCATGGAGCTTTTGCTTATGATTGATGCGGCCCGAAGAGCCAGCGCTTCCAATGTAAATGTAATTATCCCCTACTTTGGCTATGCCCGCCAGGATAGAAAAGACAAACCACGGGTGGCAATTGCGGCAAAACTGATCGCCAATTTGCTATCGGCTGCCGGGGCTAACCGAATTATGACCTGCGATTTGCATGCAGATCAGATTCAGGGTTTTTTTGATATCCCTGTCGATCACCTGGACGGCAATTACATCTTTGTGCCCTACCTGAAGTCACTCAAACTTCAAAACATAATCTTTGCCTCTCCGGATGTTGGCGGAATCAAGCGTGCCCGGAGTTTCGCAAAGTTTTTTGGGGCCGACCTTGCCGTTTGCGACAAATACCGGAAAGAAGCCAACAAAATTGAGTCGATGCGCCTGATTGGTGAGGTGGAAGGAAAAGATGTCGTGCTGGTGGATGATCTGGTGGATACAGCCGGCACAATTTGCAAGGCCGCTGCTTTGCTGAAAGAAAAAGGGGCCAATACGGTTCGTGCAATTTGTACACATGCTGTTCTTTCGGGCAATGCCTATGAAAACATTCAAAACTCCGTGCTGGAAGAGCTAGTGGTTTCAGACACCATACCTCTCAAACAGGAGACTTCTAAAATCAAAGTGTTATCGGTATCTGACTTGTTTGCGAAAGCGATTCGGAAGATACACGACCACGAGTCAATCAGTTCTTTATTTATTCGTTTGTAATCATTAACAATTTAAACCATACACAATTATGAAAACTATCGAGATTATAGGGTATCGAAGAGCAAATCTCGGCAAGAATGCTTCTCAGAAAATCCGTGAAGAAGGCAATGTGCCTTGCGTACTTTACGGAGGAGATGAACAAGTTCATTTTTATTCACCCGTTATTTTGTTCCGCGATTTAATTTACACCAACGAAGCTCACTTCGTGCACCTCAACATAGAAGGTGAAGAGTGTCAGGCAATCATGCAAGAAGTTCAATTTCACCCGGTAAGTGAATTGATTTTGCACGTAGATTTCCTGAAAATCAGTGAAGACAGAAAAATTAAGATGGATATTCCCACGCGTCTGGTTGGCCAGGCTCCCGGAGTATCAAAAGGAGGTGCTTTGGTTCGTAAGCGCGCTTCGTTAAAGGTATTTGCTTTCCCTAAGCATATGCCCGATCATATTGATGTTGATTGTTCGGAATTGGATTTTCATCACTCCGTAAAAGTTGAAGATCTTAAATTCGAAAACTTAGAGTTTGTAGATCCTAAGAAAGCTTCTATCGCGGTTGTGGAGGTTCCTCGTTCTGCTAAATTGGCGGAAGAGGTGGCTGCCACAGAGACTCCTGCAGCCGGTGCTGCGGCTCCTGCGGCAGGTGCAGCTGCGGCTCCTGCAGCCGATGCTAAGAAAGCGGAGGCTCCTAAAAAGGACGAAAAGAAAAAGTAATCATTTTCCCAATACAAATCCCATCCGGCAACAGGCAGGATGGGATTTTTTATTTACTTAGACTTGCAAACCATGAAGTATCTAGTCGCAGGCCTTGGGAATGTTGGTCCGGAATACGAGTTGACCCGCCATAACATCGGTTTCCTTGTATTGGATCGTATTGCCGATAATCACAAAGCAGAATTTGCTACAACCCGGCTGGCTGATAAAACTGAAATTAAATTTAAAGGTCGTCAGCTTCATTTCATCAAGCCGAATACCTACATGAACCTTAGCGGTAAAGCCGTTACCTACTGGCTACAGGAGTTAAAAATTCCTAAAGAGAATCTATTGGTAATTGTTGATGACCTGGCACTTCCTTTTGGCACACTTCGCATGCGGACTAAAGGAGGTGCGGCTGGGCATAATGGTTTGAAAAATATAGAATTGTTGCTGGGCGGACAAGATTACTCACGCTTGCGATTTGGGATTGGGAGCGAATTCAACAAAGGTCAGCAGGTAGACTATGTACTTAGCAATTTTTCGCAACCAGAAATTGAGAACCTTCCCGCCCTTATGGATAAAGCGGAAGAGATGATAAAATCCTTTTGTACGCAGGGGGCCGAAAGAACGATGAGTTTATATAACCAATAAAAAAAGGAGAGCCGCTAAATGACTTCAGCGGCTCAATCAACCCACACCAACCAAAATCAGATAAAAATTATCTGAGTGCCTTCACCCTCCGCAAGCGCGTACATATCTCCCACCGTGATAATCTCCTTCACTTCCTCTACAAAATCCTCTTTCTTTAAATGAAACATGTCGGCTGCTAATTTACAGGCGTAGATTTCACCACCCCCCGCTTCAATCATCTGTAAGAATTCTGTAACGTGAGGAATGTCTAACTTATCCATTTCCTTTTTCATCATGTAACTGGCAAAGGCTTCAAAGCCAGGTAAACCGGCTACTAAGGTTGGCATACCCGGCATAAAGGCGGGATTACCAACTGTGGCTGTGTGAAGATGATCTGCATTCTTCTTGGTAATTGCCTCCAGTCCAAAAAATGTAAAGAACATTTTAGCCTGAATACCTTCCATAAGGGCGCCATTAGCCATTACTAAGGCTGCATATACGTCTTCTAATTTTCCTTTAGAGCAAATGATCAATACCTTCTTCACTTTGCCCTTATTTCTATCAACAGGAACCGAAGCTGCTTTGGTAGTCGGTTTATCTAAGATTTCTTGCATAACGTATTAGTTTAAGGTTAGTGTTTAAATGCAACTGGCTGGTTTTGGAATCCCAGCTATTTTACTTGAGATTTTTAATGGACCTCCGGGAAATAGTGCGTAAAACTGCTTGATATCCACCAATCCTGAATTCCCAATCTTGCGGATACTCAGCGCAGTTCCCTCGGCCTGTTTGGTTCTAAGCCAGTTTAAAACTTCAAAATGTTTTTCAGTTAATTCGATACCCTCCTTGCTTGCCATTTCATGAGCCAACTCTGGAGTCCATTGATTCATGTCCTTCAAATACCCTTCGGCATTTACTTCGATTTGTGTTCCGTTATAGGTTAGCGTTTCCATATATTTAGTTGGTTGGTTTAATTAGTAATTCGTTTCCACAAGTTTTCCGGCCATCGACATGTTAGTGCTAACAGGAAGTTTCTTACCAGTTAAGAGCATATGCCAATACACCCACTTAAAGGCCAGTTTACCATAGTGGTTGGCCCGGGTTACTTTGAGCAAATCCATAGGCCCAATTTTAGCAAATGGAAATTTTCCGGGCAGTGGCTCTGTATCATAGTTGAAGTCAATGAGGGTGGCTTTGCCATAGCCTGTTTCAATAAAGCAATTTGAGTGGCCATCAAAACTAGCGGCTAACGGTTCGTTAACTATGTAACTCAGTATATTCTCCGTTAAAATTTCTGCTTCAAAGTGAGCTACGGAACCAGCCTTGGAAGCCGGTACGTTGGTTGCATCCCCAATTACAAACATGTTGTCATACTTTTTAGATTGAAGTGTGTGTTTATCGGTTGGAATGAAATTCAATCCATCCTCGTCTCCCAGGTTACTGGCTTCAATCATTTCATCACCTTTGTTTACAGGTACAGAAACCAATAAATCAAATGGCACTTCCTTATTATCGTAAGAGATTAATACTTTGCGGTCGTTATCTACTTGTTGCAAATAAAAATCAGGAATAACATTAATCTTTTTCTCATCCAATAGTTGGCTAAGCATGGCGGTGGCCTTAGGTTTTGTGAATGCACCAGACAAGGGGGTAACATAAAAGATCTCCACCTTATCACGAATTCCCTTCTCAGTAAAATAAGCATCCGCCAGAAAAGTAAATTCCAAGGGCGCTACCGGACACTTAATGAGTGTTTCTGCCAGATTGATTACCAATTTTCCTCCCGTCCAATTATCTAATTTCTTAGCCAAACGAGTCGAACCTTCATAGGTATAGAAATCAAAAATGTCTTTATACCAAAGTTTCCCTTTCAGCCCTTCCGTCTCCTCAGGAACAGGCACAGTGCCCGTTGCTACAATCAGCAAATCGTACCCTAACACTTCACCATTAGTAAGAAGCACCCGGTTATTTTCAGGTTCAATTTTTTCAATATTCTGAACAATGAAATTTACTCCTTTGGGTAGAAATTCGCGTTTTGAACGAACTACTTCTTCTGGCTGATAGATACCGAAGGGTATAAACAAAAAACCAGGTTGATAAAAATGGTTTTCATCCTTATCAACAATTGTAATCTCCCAAAGTCCTTTATTTAGGTTTCTGGAAAGTTTGTTGGCCATCATAGTACCCGCTGTACCGGCCCCAAGAATCAGTAACTTTTTCATACTCTTGTTTGGTTGGTGATGTAAAAGTAGGAGCCGTCAGCTTCATTCGTAATGATGATGCTCACCACATCCAATGATCTTTATCACATACCACTACCCTTTATGTAACCCCTGTTACATATGGGCCCACAAGTGGCTTTAAAAGAGTATAAAACTTGATTTGAAAAGAATATCTCAACTCACCGTTGATCCGGGCGTTATCGCCTGGCCGGGCGCCAGAAGTTTAAGACTTCCATCTTTATCTTCAGCCATTAAGATCATCCCTTGGGATTCCACCCCCATAATTTTTCGCGGTGCCAGATTAACTAAAATGGTAACCTGTTGCCCAACCATTTCCTCGGGTGAAAAATGTTCGGCTATGCCACTCATCACAATGCGCTTATCAATGCCTGTATCTACTTCCAGTTTCAGTAATTTTTTTGATTTCTCTACCCGTTCTGCTTTCAATATTTTACCAATGCGAATATCCATTTTTGAAAACTCGTCAAAAGTAACTTCCGCTTTCGCGGGATTTGCCGGTCGACTTTCTAATTCCATCGTTCGTTTTTTATCAAAAAGTTTTTTCACCTGTGCTTCAATAACAGCATCTTCAATTTTTTCGAACAACAAAGGAGCCTCCTTCAACAGTTCGCCTTCATTCAACAAATTTGCATTGCCTGCTTGTTGCCACGATAAATCGGTTACCCCCAACAGATTCTTTAATTTTTTGGAGGTAAAGGGTAAGAAGGGCTCCCCTACAATGGAAAGGGTAGCCGCAATCTGAAGCGCTACGTTTAAAATGGTCCCTACCCGATTCAAATCAGTTTTAGCTAACTTCCAGGGTTCCGTTTCTGCCAGATACTTATTGCCTGCGCGCGCCAGATCAATGAAGTTAGCGGTGGCCTCTCTAAATCTATAGGTTTCAATGGATGCAGCTATTTTTGCAGGGAAGTCTTTTAAATCTGCTAAGGCCTTTTTATCCAGGTCGGATAATTCCTTTTGTGCCGGAACCTTTCCTTCAAAGTATTTCTGGGTAAGCACAACAGCCCGGTTAACAAAATTTCCAAGTATGGCCACCAACTCATTGTTATTCTTGGCTTGAAAATCCTTCCAGGTAAACTCACTGTCTTTGGCTTCTGGTAAATTTGTTAACAGCGCATAACGAAGAACATCCGGCTTATCCGGAAAATCCTCGAGATACTCATGCATTTCAATAGACCAACCACGGCTGGTAGACATCTTGTCCCCTTCCAGATTCATAAACTCATTGGCCGGAACGTTGTCCGGAACAATATATTCGCCTGTTGCATGCAGCATGACAGGAAAAATAATACAATGAAAAACGATGTTATCTTTTCCAATAAAGTGAATGAGACGGGTATCTTCCGCTTGCCAATATTTCTTCCAATCCTCCTTTTTAGTATGGCTTAAATCGCGTTGAGGTGTAGCAAATTTAAACTGGCCCGTGTGAACTTCTTCAAACAGGGCCCGCGTAGCAGAAATGTAGCCAATGGGTGCATCAAACCAAACATAAAGAACTTTCCCCTCCGCATCGGGTAATGGAACTTTTATTCCCCATTCCAGATCGCGCGTCATTGCCCTGGATTGTAACCCCGCTTCAATCCATGACTTGCACTGGCCATACACATTCGGCTTCCAATCTTCTTTATGATTTTTAAGAATCCAATCGCGGAGCCAGGGCTCGTAATTCTCGAGCGGTAAATACCAATGCTTGGTAAGTTTCAATGTCGGGGGCTTACCACTTAGTGTCGACTTTGGATTTAGTAACTCGCGCGGACTTAAAGTAGATCCACACTTTTCGCATTGGTCTCCATATGCATTCGTATGATTGCATCGCGGACAGGTTCCTACAATGTATCGATCGGCCAAAAAAACTTTTGCCTCTTCATCATAATACTGTTCAGAGTTTTCTTCTCTAAGAAGTCCCTTATTGAAAAGTGTAAGAAATATTTCCTGCGAAGTTTGATGATGAATAGGTTCGGTGGTTCGATGGTAAACATCAAAAGACATACCCAACTTGGCAAAGCACTCCCGAATCTGGCGATCATACTTATCCACAATTGCCTGTGGGGTCGTATTTTCTTTCAGCGCCTGGTTAGGGATGGCCGTACCGTGCTCATCGCTCCCACAAACAAAAATCACATCTTTGCCATTTAGGCGCAGGTACCGAACATATACATCGGATGGAATATAAGCTCCGGCCAGGTGGCCAATGTGTTTTGGACCATTGGCGTATGGAAGCGCAGCGGTAACGGTATACCGATTAAATTTCTTATCCTGAATTTGATCTCCTTTCATAACAGATTGCAAAGATGCTAAATGAGGAGGAAATCAGGAGGCCATTAAACCTTTTTGTTTTTCAGAAATACCAGGATCATTCTTAGTTTCTTCTTTCTTTTGACGCGCCACTTGCGCCTCACGCTCCCGAAGTGCCTTGTCTTTCTTTCTTAGTTCTTCCAACTCTTGCCTCTTTTCGAGAATTGGAGTAAGATCTGCCGGAAGAAAAACGAGGAATGTTGATCCCTTTTCGGAGGTGTCACGCAGCACAATCTCACCGCCCAGGCGTTGAGTCGATAGCTTTGATAAATAAAGGCCAATACCGCCCGTCTCGGATCGTTCCGAGGCCCTGACAAATAAATGGAAAATCTGGTCTTTGTCACCTGCGTTTATTCCAATACCGTTATCCTCCACCTCAATTGAAACTTGTTTAGGGCCGGACTTTCGGATTTTAATTTTAACAAAGGGCGAAATCCGATCAGACGTGTTATAAAACTTTACAGCATTGTCGATAAGGTTCTCCAATATAACCCGAACCAATTCCTGATCAGATATCAATTTTACAGACGGATTAATATCGTACTCGATTGAAAAATTAGGGGGCAGCGGCTGGGTGCGCTCTTTCTTTATGACCTCTTCAATCAGTTTATTGAAATCTATTTCTGTAGGAACAAGTTCAGCGTGATTGACTTGGTTTACAAATAACAACCGTGTGAGTATTGAATTAAGTTTACCCGCGGTAATATCAAGCCTATGCATATAATCAAGGGCCAACTCGTCTTTTACATCGAGCATGGCTACGTTACAAACTCCTTTTAACGTAACCAGGGGGCCACGAATGTCATGGGAAGTCCTATAAATGAAATTATCCAGTTCCTCGTTAACTTGGGTGAGCGACTCATTGGTAAGAAATAAGTCGTGTGTCTTCTCCTGCACCCGGTGATCCAATTCTTCGTTCGCTTTGGTAAGTTCCTTATTTTGTTCTTCGATAACCCGTTTAGCCTCGCTGAGCGCTGCGTTGTGTCGATGTTGTTTTCTGTTTGCCCAAATAAGAACCGTGGCAAGTAAAACAATCAAAATAGTAACGAGTACAATAAATAAATACTGAAGGCGCTGGCGCTGTAGTTGTTCATCCTTCAATTTAATATTCTCATTAATGAGCCGTATGGTCTTTAGGTTTTCACGTTGCTCAAAATTGGTTTGAATACTTGATAGGTTCTTAATCAAATCTCCACTATAAATACTATCCTTCAGTTGAATATAGCGATCCTGAAACAAGGCTGCTTTTTCAAAATCATTAACCGAATTGTACGTCTTTGATAGTTCTTTAAAAATATTTATCTGAAGTTCGGTGTATCTAAAACTTTGCGCAAGGGCATGGGCCTCCTGAAGAAATTCAATACTTTTTTTCAAATTACCAAGACTTCGCTCATTGGTTCCCAGATTAATCAAATTCTCAATTGAATAACGGGTATCATTTTGTTTTTTAGCGCTTTCCAGAGAAACTTTGAAATAGCCGTTCGATTTACTGAATTCATTGATTTTCTGATAAGATCGTCCCAGCCCAAAATTTGCTTCCGTTACAACCGAAGCAGAACAATTCAGATTGCACTTACTCAATGCTTCATTAAAAGACTCAATGGCCTTTCCCGAATTACCTAGTTCTGCATAACACAATCCAATATTGTTCAAAATTTTATCAATATCACTTTGATCGCTCAATTCTCTTTTAATGGAAAGAGAATTTAAATAATATTCAAGGGCCTTCTCATGATTCTTAAGTTTGAAATAGACCAGGCCGATATTATTTTGTGCGGTACCGATGCCTCGCTTATCCCCTTCTGTTTCCCGTATCTCCAAAGATTTGAAATGATAACTTAAAGAGGAGTCGTACTTACCGATGTACATATAAGCAATCCCCGCGTTGTTATATAAAAATTTCAAAATTCCTGGTAATTCAGGATACTTTGACTGATTGCGTTGTGCGATTCGAATAACTCTGTTAAGAACAGCTAAGGCTTCTTCATTCCGTCCCAGATCATCCAAAGAATACGCCATCATTCTACCTGCCTTTACAATCGCTACCGAGTCCCTTTTGGATTCAGCATAACTGTAAGCCGCCTTAGCATACCCCAACGCTTCCTCAAAGTTGGTCCGGTTGGTTGCCTGAAAAAGTTGTGTTAGTAAAGTAAATCGTGTTGAGTCTCCAGAGGTTTTTAAAAGCAATCGCAGCGAATCAATCTTGGACTGGTCTTGAGAAATGAGTGGATGAGAGGCAAGCCCCAACAAGACACACAGGGTAAAAGTTATGTACTTATTAAACTTATAGTACTTGAGCAAGGAGTTTAAATTATTAGGTAAAAATAGTATTCAACAAAACTTCAAATTTGAGTTACAATTTAACAGCAAACAAGGCAATTAAAAAATTAAAACATTTAAAAAACTTATGAAAAAACTAATCTACTCAATGATTCTTGTGGCCCTTTCCTTCACTGCCTTTACATCATGTACCGAAGAAGAAGTGAAACCTCAGACCGACCAAGGTGGAAGTTCTGGTGGAAGTGCTATCAAAGAATAATTCTAACCCTCAAAAACTAAGACTATGAAAAAGTTTATCTACTCTCTAATTCTTGTTGCCCTTTCCTTCTCTGCTTTTACCTCTTGCACCGAAGAAGAAGTAAAACCGCAGACTGACCAAGGCGGAAGCTCTGGTGGAAGTGCTATCAAAGAATAATTCTAACCCTCAAAAATTTAAAGACTATGAAAAAGTTTATCTACTCTCTAATTCTTGTTGCCCTTTCCTTCTCTGCCTTTACCTCTTGCACCGAAGAAGAAGTAAAACCGCAGACTGACCAAGGCGGAAGCTCTGGTGGAAGTGCTATCAAAGAATAATTAGGTCATCAACATTTAAAAGAACATTTTATGAAAACAAAAACCATCATCCTTTTATGTGCTGCAGTAGTGATTTTGTCAACTGCATTTGCGTTCACCAGTTCACCTTCCAAAACTTTAGCAAAGGAAGAAACAACAGCCTCCTCAAGCAATAATGGCGGTTTCGCGCTGAAGGAAAACGAAAAGTGGTGATCTTTTAAGGGTTTTACGTCTCTACCCTAAAGGTAACCTGGCTTAATTTCCTTTTCTTTAACGATATAAGCCGATAAGGAAAGCGGGTATTCTTTAGCAATATTCTGCATAAATTGCAGTTGCGGTTGCTAATATTCCGTTGAAACGACATTTAGTCCGAGGAATCATTGGAAACCACAAGTTTGGTAAAACATTATTTTGCCAAAAAACGCCAAAATAATTCACATCGCGGGGAAATCTTACACCCTGTTATCTCATCCTTACACTCATTAGTGTATCATTATTTCATACGGTAAGCGGGCTTGGCTTCCCTGATATTCCTTCAGCTTTTTAAGTTGTTCGTAGGCTTTAAAGTGCTCGCCTAATTGATTTTTAAGTTGCCGGGTTGCCGCGTTTTCTTCCATCTCCAGAAGCCACTCTTCTATAAACGATTTCTGAATTGGATAATATTTCAACTTGTAGTCCTGGGAAACATCCGCCTTATCCGCAGCTATCGCAACTGCATCATTAAAGTTACCTAAAACATCCACCAGCCCTCTTTCTTTTGCCTGGACACCGGTCCAAACTCGACCCGAGGCAACTTTCTTTAATTCATTTACTGACATACCCCGACCCTCCGCAGCCTTGGCTGTAAAGGAATCATAAATATCTTCCGTCCTTCTTTGCCAGATTGATTTCTCAACAGCCGTTAAAGGTCTCGTTACCGACAATCCTCCAACGTCACCTGTCTTAACCTCATCAAATGTGATTCCCAACTTACTATCAAGAAAACTGCTTAGATCAAACAAGACGCTAAACACTCCAATAGATCCTGTAATGGTGGTTGGTTGTGAAACAATGGTGTCACAAGCCATAGCCAGATAATAGCCCCCTGAAGCTGCGTAATCAGACATGGAGGCAATAACCGGTTTAACTTCGGTGGCCAATTTTATTTCGCGCCACATTACATCCGAGGCAAGCGCACTACCCCCCGGTGAGTTGATCCGAATAACAATAGCTTTTACGCGATCATTAAGGCGGGCCTTTCTAATTTCTTCCGCAAAAGTATCCGAACCAATCATGCCTTGCTGCGCCTTTCCGGGGATAATGTCCCCATCTGCCACAATCACAGCAATTTCATTTTTAGAGGCTGAGTAATTCGAATAACTCTTTTTGTACTTGCTATACTTTACCAGTTTTATCTCGGAATTTTTAGTTACACCTAATCGGGTGCGCAATTCTTTTTGCACCTGGTCAAAGTACATTAATGAATCTACCAGACTGTGCACCTGAGCAGTAACCGAATTTGTGACTTCCATTTTGTCAGAAATTTCTTTCAAACGATTCACCTCTATCCTCCGGCTTTGCGCGATATCCCGAATCATGGTATTATTAATATCCGATATTAACTCAGTGAGTTGAAGCTTATTCTCTGCGCTCATATGGTCAAGCATGAAGGGCTCAACAGCACTTTTAAAATCTCCTACACGAAAAATTTGTGGTTTAATTTCAAGCTTATCAAACAACTTCTTGAAGAAAGAAACTTCTACCGACAATCCATTAAACTCCAGATCTCCTTCGGGGTTTAGGTAAACTTTATCAGCAGCCGAAACAACGTAATAGGCAGACTCGGTATAAAACTCACTATAGGCAATGATCCATTTCCCAGAACTTTTAAAATCCAACAAAGCCTGACGGATTTCCCGTGCTACTCCAAACCCGCTCATAAATACACTAAGATCCAGATAGATTCCTTTAATGTTCGGATCTTGTTTAGCCTGTTCAATTGATTTTTTTAAAGGTAACAATCCAATCGAGGTGACCGCACCCGGAATGAGTAATCCCTCAAAAGGATCTGCTATCTCGTTCTCTGTAATTGGAACATCCAACTTGAGATGCAGAACCGAATTTTCACTGATGACACTTTGCGTATCTTCATTGGAAAGGCCAGAAACAAGGGCCGAAACAAAGAAAATCATTAATACAATCAGTATAGCAAAGGCGAGCAGCGAACCCAGGCAAGACGCCAGAAAAGCTTTGAAAAAATTCATCAAAATAAAATTAGATTCAAAAATACAGAAAGGACATCCGGAAAGAAAATGACTTACTTATCTTTCGATTGTATGGAATGGAATCAAACCTATTTAATGCTTGGTAGTAATTTGGGTGACAGAGCAAAAAATTTAGAAAAAGCAATTACGCTAATCGGCCATCGCATTGGCGTTGTCTTTAAAAAATCATCGGTTTATGAAACCAAACCCTGGGGCAAATCCGATCAACCGGATTTTTTAAACCTAGCGCTTATCGTCCGGTCCTCCTTAAAACCTAACCAAAGCTTATATCAGGCACTGTCGATTGAACAAGAAATGGGGCGTAACCGAGAAGAAAAATGGGGAGCCCGAATAATTGATATTGATTTGCTATATGTTGATAACGCAATTATAAATACAGAAGATTTAACACTGCCGCATCCGGGCATTGCCCAGAGGCGATTTGTACTCGAACCTCTTACCGAAATTGCCCCGGATTTTATTCATCCTACGTTAAAGAAAAATCACACAGGCCTGTTGGCCCTGTGCACAGATCCGCTGGCCGTGCGCAAACTTTAAAGACTTGCTACGTCTGCCTGCGGTGCGATTTTCTTTACCAAACCTTGCAGCACTTTGCCCGGACCACATTCGATAAAGGTAGTTCCACCGTCCTTCACCATGTTTTGTACAAGTTGTGTCCATCGCACGGGTGCAGTCAATTGATCTATTAAGTTTTTCTTAATCACATCAACGTCCGTAGAAGGCAACGCGTTTACATTTTGATAAACCGGGCAAATCGGTTTATTAAACTGCGTGCCCGCAATCGCTGCTGCCAGTTCCTCCCGGGCCGGTTCCATCAAAGGGGAGTGAAACGCCCCTCCAACTTGTAAAGGCAAGGCCCGCTTAGCACCTGCTGCCTTCATCTTTTCACAGGCAACCTCAATTCCTTTCATGGATCCTGAAATCACCAATTGACCAGGGCAGTTATAGTTTGCAGCCACAACAATTTCAGTATCAACCGATGCGCAAATTTCCTCCACTTTTTGGTCGTCCAGCCCCAGAATAGCGGCCATCGTTGAAGGATTTATTTCGCAGGCCCGTTGCATGGCCAATGCCCGTTTAAAAACCAAACGCAAAGCATCTTCAAATGAAAGTGCTTTGTTTGAAACCAATGCCGAAAACTCTCCCAACGAATGCCCTGCAACCATTTCAGGATGAACATCATCCTGGGTAGTTGCTACAGCCACCGAATGAATGAATATAGCGGGTTGTGTTACCTTCGTTTGCTTTAGTTCCTCCGCAGTACCGGTAAACATGGTTTGACTGATCTTGAACTCAAGAATTTCATCCGCCTTATCAAACAGCGCTTTGGCCTTTTGATTGGTTTCATAAAGTTCTTTCCCCATACCGGGAAATTGCGCCCCCTGACCGGGAAATATAAAAGCCTTCATAGTAAATCTTATATTAGATAAATAATTCTCGATTTTACGTCATGCCCGTGTAGAATCAAAATAATTGCAAATAATCATCCAACAAATCGCACTTTTAACTCAGGGGTTGGAATAATACACGCTTCTCTTTTACCAAACCATCGATACCGGTTTCGGGCGATAACATCATAAACAAAATCACGGATAAACCGAGGCACAAGTATAAAAACATAAACCGATGGCCAAAGTCCATTTAAATTCCGGGCAATCTTTAATGCGGCACTACTCTTCTGAAAAAGTTTTCCTTCTTCAATCAATATCACACTTTGGGGTTCCGTAAATGAAACTCCAAATTTGTTTAGGTGTGCTTTGGCAAAATCAGACTGTAAGGCGGCAAAATAAAAACGAGATCGTGCGTCTCTCTTGATAATAAAGAGAACAGAATTGTTACACAAATTGCAAACACCATCAAAAAGAATAATTGGGTGTTCGGCAATTACCGGATCAGGTGAACCCATCCCTTGATATTTTTCGTTTTCTTGGAAGGATCAACCGATTCAAAAGTAACCTCTGCGTTGTAGTAATAAACGGCACCGGCCAGTTCTTTTCCATTATTATCACGGCCATCCCAATCTATGTAAATCGATCGCTCTCCCCCGGATTGATAACTGTACACTTCCTTTCCCCACCGATTGTAAACTTTAAAATCAACGGCCAGTACAAACCGCGCACAGCGTTTTCGTAAATCATTTAAATCCTGGCCACAAGGCGCCTGACCATCTTCTCCAATCTCACTGGAAACGCGATCGCTAAAAGCACTGAATAAATCGTTGCATTTGTCGTTGTTGGGTGTAAATACATTGGGAAGTTCATAATATGGACAATTGTCAAAACAATAACTCTCGCTAAGGTCACTCTCATTACCTGCCCGATCCACGGCCGAAATTTTGTAGCACGCAGCAAAAGATGGCAAGTTAGAATCCACAAAGAATGTATCGGCTACCATGGCAATTTCTGAAAACTCACTTTCCGTTGTAGTGGCTTTATAGATGCGGTACTTTTGAATATCGTCACGGCATTTTTGATCGGCCGGCCGATTCCAGGTAAGCACATTACTGTAAACATTTATCCCGCACGAAGCAGTCTGAATATACTCTTCACAATCCCTGGCTTCGATCGTAAAAGTGGGTGCACAGGGAGCTACATCATCGTTAGGCTGTGCACAAATTATTTGCGAAAAATTAACAAGCGGCTCCTCGATTCTTGGATTCCCGTACGCACCGCGTGTCATTACCCGGTAACAATAAAGTTCTGTATCCACCAGCGGTTTGTCCTGATATTGACCCGAATCAATGTAGTGAAATTGATATTGATTTACATCAACGCTATCAATAAGTACTAAATCCCCTTCGGTTGAATTAGCTGGCCCCCGATAAATTAAGTGCCGCGGATAATCTTGTGTGATGTTAGACCAGGAAACATCCGCATTCCACGACAACGCGATCTGTAAAAATTGTGGATTGGTTTCCAATCGAACGGTTGATGCCGTAGGTGATACACCAACTTTAGTTCCGTCACTCGCATAGGCGGTTACCCGGTAATTATACACCGTCTCCAGTGTGTTAATACCCGTATCCACCCAAAACGTATCAGGGCGCTTACCCGGATAGGCAAATGTAAGTTTCAAATCTCCTGAAAATCCTTCCGCACGCTGAACTTCATACGTATAAGGCGGAGGGTACTGCCCGGGATCCGCATCAAAGGGAGGTCTCCACCGAACTGTTACCTGGCCATCCGTTCGATCGGTAACATCAACCGTTACATTGGTAACCACGGGGGCATCGGCCAAAATAGGTGGCAAACAAACTTCCTGGGACACATAACTTTCGCCTCCTCCGGGCTGAGGAAATATCGCGACAAGCCGGTAACAATATTGAGCGCCCACCGCTAAGCCTTTGCCTCCGTTGCTATCGGTAAATGTAGTCGTACCAATAGGCACAACATTAATCAATGAGTAGCCAAGAAAATCAGGCATTCCGGTAACACACTCGGGTGGGGTAAACACATATTGATCGACCCTGCGCCAGATCTGCATTTGCGATGCGTTATTTTTACAGGCATAACTATCCCAGGCAAGTATAGCTGATCGCGTACCTAAATCAACCTGCGGAGGTTGCCACACAGGCGCGGGTCCTACCACTTTAATATTCCAGGTTTTAAACTGTACAAGCGAAGGACCGTTGCCAGACTTATCCGTGACTTTAAATACAACCTGATACGACTGCGCCTGAACATGATTGCATGTGGTTTGCCATGAGAAAGTAAGTTTGGCATCCATGCCAGGACCCGTCTTTTGGAACACCGGAGGTCTTGGACTATAGTTCGCTGGAGATGGATTGATGCTGAAAACTTCAGAAAAAGCTTCCAATTTTACACTATCGTAATCCGGATCAGTTCCGAATACATCGATAGTCACAAGATCACCCGCCTCAACACAAATATCGGGCGGAACATTCAGTTCGGGCCTTTGGTTAAGACAATCTTCAATAATGATCTGCATATCACGAACAACGTACCCCAACTGAATCCAGATACCATTAATCTTACGCCACTCTTTAATCAGAAATGCCACATTATATTCTCCGGGCGCTCCCGGAGCATTCCAAAGCAAGGTGCCCGATTCATCAATTGAAAATGTCGGAGACCCATTTCCCGCCTCGTTGGCTGTCCCATAATTAAGGCCAATGGCATCATAGAATTTTTTGTTATTTGGATCAAGGTACCCATACACATTTGCATCTTTTTCTCTTTTGGGGATCGTTAATTCATACGAAAGGCTGTCTCCATCGGGATCAAATGCTCCGGCATTGTGATAAAATGCTGCACCCGTACACCCCTTATCAATAGGAGGCACGAGAAGCCGGGGTGTGTTGCTGCATCCCAAAAAAGGATCAATAATAATTTGAGTTTCAACATAAAACCTCGTGTCCACAGAATTGGTCATATTTAGGATACCTGCATTTCGATTTGCTTCCAGATAACTTATAGTATACTTGCCAGGTCCTGGAAAGGTATGCTCAACGGTGTAGGACACGGTTCCCACTTCGGGTCCTAAATCAGGCCTCAATGTATTATCAACAGGGGGTGTAATTAAAGGATTACTACCATCACCAAAATTGAGCTCACCATCGCCAAACTTAATCGGTGATCCGGTATCAGTATAAACGGTAATGGTAATACGAAACGTAAGGCTTGTGCAACTTACACGCTGTAAGGTAATTTCACCAGCCCTTAAATGGGTTGCTCTGGCGCTTACAATAGAAATAAGAACCAATACTAGCACGCCCATCCATCTCCCACCTCCTGTAATCAATCTATTGCTCATATTTCTAAACTACGGAATCACAACAATTATAAATTGGATTAGGTTACAAGTAACAACAAATAGTCTGCCCGTAAAAGTGTTTTTTTGAGAGATAAACGCTGAACCTTGCCAAATATTTGGTAAGTAAACAAGTATTCATTTGTACGGTGCCTCAAGGATTGTAATTTACTCTAAATTTAGCTGTAAAGTAAACATGCGAGTAGTAAAAGAAATACCTTTCGCCAACTTCAAAATCACTATTTTTCAATGGAATGGAAAGTATTTGATAAAAATAGAGTCGGGCTTGTTGGAACAAACATTTAAAATAAATGAACTTGATATTACCTCTGAGGAAGATGTCCTTCAACTGCTGGATGAACCCTTTCTCGATGAAGCCGTAAGTCGATTTCAGGAAATGTCGGGGAGCCTGAACGCAGCGGTTGAACGACACTTATAAATGACTTTTGGCGTTTGACCTTACACCGATTAACTTTGACCCCCCGCATTGGCTAAGATCTGGAAGATGGAAATACTGGAAGAAAAGAAAAATAAAAACAGACCTTACAAACCTATTCTCGATGGCATCCCCGATTGGCCTGTCTATCGACTTAGCAAAAACCGAAAGGAGTTTGTCGAAGAGGTGGCACAAAAAACTATTGAACGGATTAAGGAACTCCGGCCCACCCGAAAGCAATTAATTGACGAGTTAGAAGCAACCGCTTATCGCGAACAAAACCGTATTAAAAGAAATCGCTGGCGGGTTGACCCAAAAGATGATTCAAAATTCTGGGCTCAGGTTAAGAATGAACTGGTCGAACTCAGTTCCAAAGCACCTGAAGAATCAAAACCCATTGAAGAAGAAATTCTTCAAAAAATTGTTTTGCGATACGTAAATGAAATTGCCGGCAATTTTAAACCCAACTCGTATCGGGTAACGCGCGAAGTAGTAAAATTTTGGTTTCAACGCCTTCTCAATGGCGCCCGCGTAAAAAAATTCGGAGCCTTTTTTCGAAGTCAATATACCTTACGGGATAAAATTCAAATTGTTGGCAAAGTAAAAATGCTTCGAACTTTGGCAACCCGGGGAACTGTGGTTATGGTACCTACCCACTTCAGCAATCTGGATTCTATTTTAATAGGATGGGTGATCCACTCGTGCGGTTTGCCCGCCTTTATCTATGGAGCCGGGTTAAACCTCTTCAACATAAAAATCTTTGCTTACTTTATGAACAGTTTGGGGGCGTATAAGGTGGATCGCAGAAAAAAGAATCTCCCCTACCTGGAAGCATTAAAAATGTATTCTAACCTGGCCATTCAAAAAGGCGCGCATAGTTTATTTTTTCCAGGAGGCACCCGCTCACGATCAGGACTGATTGAAAAACAACTCAAACTGGGTTTACTGAGTACTGCTATTGAAGCCCAACGAAATCTTTACCAGGAGAATGCGGGGGAGAATGTGCGTAAAATTTTTATTGTCCCAGTTACTCTTAATTACAATTTTGTACTTGAGGCCCCCGACCTTATTGAAGATTACCTGCAGGTGAAAGGGCAAGACAAATATTTTCCCGAACAGGATAAATATGGAAGTATTCAATTGCTCCGTTTCCTTTTTAAATTCTTTACCAAGGGTTCTAATATTTCCGTTTCGATTGGCCGGGGACTTGATGTTGTAGGGAATTATGTAGACGAGGACGGCAATAGTCTGGATTCGCACGGCAGAATTATAGACACGCGGGATTACTTTGTGTCAAACAGCAGCATTACAGATGACAAGCAACGGGAAGATGAGTATACCCGAATGCTCAGTCAGCGTATTGTGTCTGAATATCATCGTATCAACCGCGTATTCAGCAGTCACCTGGCTGCGTTTGTGGCCTTTGAAATGTGGCAAAAGAAGTTTCCAAAGTTGGACCTGTTCAGTCTGTTGCGCTTACCCGAAGAAGACCTTGAAATTGAGTATGCGGAATTCAGAGAAACGTTTAAACGCGTTCGAAAAAAAATCTACGAACTGAAAGACAGCGGCAAAGTGTACCACGCAACCCACCTGAAAGGAAAGGTAGACGGAGTGATAAAACTGGGTATCGAAAATGTGGGGATCTTTCACCTTAAACGTCCGTTGCTGCAAAACAAAAAAGGAAACATCATCACAAAAGATTTAACAGTACTTTTCTACTACCATAATCGATTGGTTGGCTATGACCTTGAACAGTACATCTGAAAAACCAGTTGGCGTAATAGGCGCAGGTAATTTCGGAACGGTCATTGCCAATATTCTGGCCTTACAACGAAAGGTACTCCTCTATGCACGCGATGAACAGGTGGTCTTCCGCATGCGCGAGACAAAAGAGAACCGAGGATATCCGTTACATCAAAATATTGAAGCTACGCACGACCTCGCCTATCTGGCTTCGCAGTGCGATATCATCTTTCCCATGGTGCCCTCTGCCCATTTCCGCACCATGATGCGACAACTTTCCCCGCACTTGCATCCTTACCACATTTTAATACACGGCACCAAAGGATTTGACATTACCCTTCCTCCCGGTGAGACTATTGAGAGCATTCCTAAGTTAACACGTACGCAGGTAAAAACCATGAGCGAAGTAATTCAGGAAGAAAGCGTAGTGGTAAGAGTTGGTTGCCTGGCAGGACCAAATCTTGCCAAAGAATTAGCGCAACGCCAGCCGGGCGCTACGGTAGTGGCCAGTCATTTCCATGAAGTAATTCAGCTTGGCAAGCGGCTCCTGCGCAACGACCGCTTTCAGGTGTATGAGAACAGCGACATTGTTGGGGTTGAAATAGCGGGTGTATTAAAAAATATAATTGCCATTGCTTCAGGGGCATTAAGCGGCCTGGGGTATGGCGAGAATGCAAAAGGCTTACTTATAAGCCGGGGCGCGGTAGAAATGGTTTATCTGGGGCGGGCTTTGGGGGGCGACTTAAAAGCTTTTCTGGGCGTTGCCGGTATCGGGGACCTGGTAACTACCTGCAACAGCCCTATGAGTAGAAATTTTACGGTGGGTTATCGACTTGCCAAAGGAGAAAAACTACCCGACATTTTAAATGATATGTCGGAAGTGGCAGAAGGGATTAACACCGTTCGTATCGCTAAAAAGTGCGCAGACCATTATAAAGTGCGCGCTTTAATTACCGATCGCTTATATAAAGTACTTTTTGAAGGAATGACTGTGGAAGTAGCGCTTGATTTTTTAATGCGTTATCCACTTAATGTAGACATCGATTTTATTTAATGCCTACCCTATTTCCTTTCGGATCTTTTCCGCTATGGACTTCATTACCTCAGCAGAAAATGAAAGTTTAGATTTAGTAAAATTGATATCACCCATCGAGTTCAAAGGCACCAAATGAATATGGGTGTGCGGCACTTCAAGTCCAATTACCGCCACACCAATGCGCTTGCAAGGAACAGCCCGCTTCAACGCTACGGCCACTTTTTTTGCAAACACCGTCAAATCAGCTAATGTGTTATTATCCAGATCAAAAATGTAATCCACTTCATTCTTGGGCACAACCAGGGTGTGGCCTTCCACCAGGGGCATAACATCCAGAAAGGCAATAAAGCGATCATCCTCAGCCACAATGTGGCCGGGTATTTCGCGATTGATAATTTTTGTAAAGATGGAAGCCATAGAGTTTTAGCTATCAAGCACCAATATCAAGAATTTCAAATTCAATCTCGCCAGCCGGAGTTTTAATAATAGCCACATCCCCTTTCTTCTTCCCGAGCAAACCTTTACCGATAGGCGATTGTGTGGAAATTTTTCCTGACTTAAGGTCCGCTTCTTCTTCAGATACTAACATATAAGTCATGGTGGCCTTATTCTTTTTATTTTTAATAGTCACCTTCGACAGGATAGAAACGGAAGACGTATCAACTTTAGTTTCATCCAGCAAGCGCGCGCCACTTAGCAAATTCTCTAACTGGGCAATTTTGGCTTCCAGATGTCCTTGCGCATCTTTCGCGGCATCATATTCCGCATTTTCACTTAAGTCACCTTTATCGCGGGCTTCGGCAATTTGTTTGGCAATATCACTGCGGCCCTTACTCTTAAGCGTGGCTAATTCATTGGTAAGTTTTTCTAAACCTTCCTTGGTATAATAAGAAATCTTCTGACTCATATTCCTGATGATTTATGTTTGCCCCAATTCCTACTCTCCATTCAATCTCAAATAAAAAGAAACAACGGCTTCGGGGCGCGAAGCCGTTGTAACAACAGGACTCAAAATTAATTTTTTAATTTACGATTTCAAAATCAGGCTCCCACCAACTCGGGCAAACTGGTTTTTATCTGATCCAGGATTTCATCATCAAACCTGGCCAGGTATAATGTTTTTGCTTTGGTTAATTGCTCCAAGGTAAGACCCTTGGCCCCTCTCAAATCAGCTTTGTAAAGGCTTGCATTTTCAAAGTCGGCACCCATTAAATAACTACCCGTCAAGTTTGCCTCCATTAAAAAGGCGTTTTTAAAATTAGTTTTTATTAAAAAAGCATTTTCAAACTGAGACTTGATCAAAAACGCATCTTTAAAGTTTGCGCCACTGGCATAGGCACCTCTCAATATGGCTTGATTCAAATTTGAATTTTCAAAATTAGTTTGGTTAAGCCGTGTGTTTTCCAGGTTTGTTTCAATCAGCGATGAGTTTGTGAAATTGGCTGAGTTGAGATTGGAGGCTTTGAGGTTAACATAATTGAGATTGGTACGTGCCAAAAAGCAATTAACCAGGTTAATCTCATGAATTTTGTGACGGTTTAAACGTTTAATGTTGCCCACCGTTCGGAAGGCGGCTTCATCCGATTCCCATAATCGAAAGTCATCAATCTCGTCTTTGTAAAACCGAATGCGCTGGCGGGTTTCTCCATTTTGATTTAGCCAAAAAATTAAAATACCTATTATGGCAATATCGAAAATCATTCCATGCGCCTCGGCCAAAATCTGTGGCCAGAAACTTTCAAAATCGCGCAGGTAATATTTAAAGCTTAGTCCAAGAACAAGAATTGAAACTCCAGCCAAAACAATGGATGCTGTTACCAGAGGCTTTTCAATAATATTATTGAATTGGTCTTGAAATTTCTCCTTTATTTTATTCAAACCAGGCATATAGTGGGCCAGACAACATCAAAACAATAATATTAAAAGTAACGAGACCTGAATTCCATTTTCAAATAAAATGAAAAAAGAAGAATAGATCACAATAAAAATAACCCGGATTGGCCCAGTTCATTACTTCTGTACAATCGCCAACTTATTACAAAAAAAGGTGGATAGTTAAAAAGTAAATAGCCAATCCCAATAAGTCGTTAGTCGTGGTGATAAAGGGCCCTGAAGCCAATGCGGGATTAAAGCCCATCTTATTGAGGATAAGCGGTGTTACTGTTCCTATAAAAGAAGCAAAAACCACTACAAAGAAAAGTGCCATCGATACAACCATGTTTAAGGGATCGTATCCAAATACCAGCCAGGTGATACCAAACACAAGTAAGGAAAGAAATATCCCGTTAAGGAGAGCAACGCTAAATACCTTCAGCAATCGCTTCCAAAGGCCTTCGTCAACAAAGCCTGGGCTTACCAAACTCTGAACAACCAAAGAGGAGGACTGAATCCCCACATTCCCTCCGGTCGCCTGTATAAGGGGTATAAAAAATGCGATGGCGGTTATCTTGGCTATCTCCAACTCAAAAAAACCCATAAAGCGGGCGCTAACCATCCCACCCAAAATACCTATAAACAGCCAGGGCAAACGCGCACGGGTATTCCTCCAGATGCTATCATCCTCCTCTACATCTTCCGTTATACCCGACATCAGTTGCCGATCTTCTTCTGCTTGTTCCGTAATCACATCAACTACGTCATCGATCGTAATTCGCCCAACCAATTGACCTTGCACGTTAACAACGGGTACCGATTCTAAATCGTATTTACTCATAATCTCCGCAACCTCTCTGTCTTCCATGTAGGTTTCCACCACTTCCACATCATCATCCAGAATGTCCTTAACCAGGGTGCGCGGATCCGATAGAATCAATTTTTGGAGTGACACACGTCCCAAAAGTTTATCCGTGGTATCTACCACATACACAGCGTAAAACTTGGTTACATGTTCTGCCTGTTTGCGAATCTCTTCAACACATTGAACCACCGTCCAGTGATCGAGCGCTTTAATCAACTCTTTGGCCATCAACCCACCGGCCACGTTCTCATCGTACCTCAACAAATCAATTACCTGTGATTTGAGTTCAGCGTCCAGCCGGGCAATAATCTCTTCGCTGGTTTTGATAGGCAATTCATTTAAAATATCAGCCGCATCATCTGAGTCAAGCTGATTTACCACCTCTGTTATTTCCTGGGTGGTGTAATGGCTTAGAAAAGTTTTTCTTGTATCCGAATCAAGATCGTTAATAATCTTTGAGCGGATTTCAAGGGGAAGCAAATCCAATACGTACTTTGATTCCTCCCCACTGAATTCATACAGCAGGGCTGTAATGTCGGCCGGATTTACCTCCTCCAGACTTTTGCGAATGAAATCCCCATCGCGTTCATTCAAGGCATCCTGAAAACGATCTCTGAACTCTTTGTTTAATTCAAATTCAATGGGTTCCACGAAAATCTTCTAATTGTTTTGTGAGAAAAACAAATTGTTCTACCCCCAGTTGTTCAGCGCGCTTATCCATAAGCGGATGACTCATAAGAGAGGCAGGCAAATTTAAAACTTTCAATGCGTTGCGCAAGGTCTTACGCCTGTTTTGAAACGCTTGCTTAACCACTGCTTTAAAGAGCACTTCATCACACTCCAACTTGGTTATGTTGTTCCGGGTTAACCGGATTACCGCAGACATTACCTTGGGTGGCGGAAAGAAAACTCCGGGCGGAACTTTGAATAGGTATTCAATAGTGTAGTATGCTTGTAACAAAACACTAAGAATGCCATACGTTTTACTTCCAGGTTTCTCTGCAATACGATCGGCTACTTCTTTTTGCAACATACAAACCACCTGTTTTACCTGCGACCGGTGATCCAGCACTTTAAAGAAAATCTGCGATGAGATGTTATAAGGAAAATTTCCAATGATATGCAGATCCCTCCCAAATTGTGCTTTGAGATCAAGTTTTAAAAAATCACCCGCAACAATTTTATTCGCTAGACCTGCAAAATGCTCTTTCAAATAGACGATTGATTCCCGATCAATCTCCACCAGCGTTAAATCCACTGAATCCTTGTTTTGCAAAAATTGCGTAAGCACACCTGTTCCTGGGCCTATCTCAATAACTGCATTTCTTTCTTCAGGAAGTTTAAGAGCCTCTACGATCCGCAATGCAACGGCTTGATCCTTTAAAAAATGTTGACCAAGATGTTTTTTAGGTCGCACCATAGCTCCAGCTTTATTTGGATCGGTTGAGGATTGTTCAAAATTTCACCAAACTACGAAGTATAAAATCAAAACAAGAAAATTACACTAAATTGCGAGTGACGTAAAAATTCAAAAATATATTTCATGACTCAACCTCATCCTTCAGATAAACCACGCATAGGAATAACTCTTGGCGACCTTAACGGCATTGGCCCGGAGGTAATCATTAAAGCATTGTCTGATCATCGACTTCACACCCTCATTACTCCTGTTATTTATGGTTCTACCAAAGCCCTTTCTTTTTACAGAAAGCTAATGAACCTCGAGGACTTCAATTACAATGTTGTTAAAACCAAGGGGCAATTTTTTGCCAAAACAATAAATGTAGTTAATTGTTGGGATGAAATGATTGAAATCAATCCAGGCCAACCTTCACGTAACACAGCAAAGGCGGCTTTGTTGAGTTTAAAGAGTGCGGTTGAAGAGGTTAAAGCTGGGTTCATCGATGGGTTTGTGACTGGCCCTATCGATAAAAATACAATTCATGGAGAAGATTTTCCGTTCCAGGGGCACACAGAGTATCTGACTCAGGAGTTTAATGCGGGCGAAAGTTTGATGCTGATGGTAGGTCAGGATCTTAAAGTTGGATTGGTCACTGAGCACATTCCGGTTAAAGAAATTCCCTCATTCATTACCCGCGAGCGCGTGGAACTTAAAATACGATTAATGGAACTGACTTTGAAAAAGGATTTCATTATCAGTAAACCAAAAATTGCTGTGTTAGGGTTAAATCCGCATGCCGGTGATGAAGGTCTTTTAGGGAATGAAGAAAATGAGATTATAAAACCCGTTATTCAGGACCTTAAAACAAAAGGAAAATTAATTTTTGGGCCTTTTCCTGCCGATGGTTTTTTTGCATCGGGCCAACATTTAAAATTCGATGGAATTATTGCAATGTACCATGACCAAGGCCTGGTGGCGTTTAAGACAATTTCTTTCGAGTCGGGCATCAATTACACAGCGGGCTTACCCCATGTGCGAACCTCTCCAGATCATGGAACCGCCTATAACTTGGCCGGCAAGAATCTGGCAAGCGAAAGTTCTATGAGACAAGCCATGTATGTTGCTAGCGAAATAATTAAGAATAGGAGATTACAATTGGTAGAAAGCTAAAAATCTTACATGATTTTTTAACCGGTCAACATCTTTGCCCCATTAAAAAAGCAATTAATGTTAGATTTGAATTTCATAGAGGCGTGAAATGGATATTGTTACCAAAAAGAAACTAAATATTCTCATTCAATTAGCAGAAGCTGATAAACATTTCGCTAAAGCGGAGCGCGAAATGATTCTTAAGATTGCCCAGGATCGAAAGTTTTCTGAAGAAGAAGTAAACCAGTTAATCCGCAATCCCGAGCCGATTGATACGCTTGGTGCGCTGTCTAACGAGCAGAAATTCGACTATTTAATGGATTGTATAGAGCTGATTTTTGCCGACCAGAAGGTTTTTGAAAGTGAGGTCATTTTTACGAAGAGCATTGCCATCAAATTAGGTTTCAAAAAAAATGTTGTCGATTACCTGGTAGAGAATTTGGGGAAAAAAGCGGCTTCTGAATTAAAAACTGTAGCCTTTGCTCAGTATTGGTAAAAAAATGTCCTGATTTCGATAGGAAAATTATGGCCAGTTCAAAATTATCGGGGCTAAGAGCCGTAAATCCAATAAATACTGGTAAATTTGCCCGCTCATTTTAAAAACCCTCAGGGTTGAAAGAATTTAGCATCAATATCATCGGGCTTAGCAAAAAGGCCCATATTTTCGATTTTAAGCTATCCAACGGCTTTTTTGAAAAGTATGGGAAAGAGGTGATTTCGGGTGGAGATTTTGATGCAAAGATTTTTTTAGACAAAAGGGAAACGTTCATTGAGATTGAATTTAGCATTTCTGGCAAAGCCTCTTTGGTGTGTGATCGCTCATTAGAGCCTTTTGATTATAGTATCCAGGAAACCAGAAAGATTGTATTCAAATATGGTGAAGAAGCGAAAGAAGTAAGTGATGAGATTGTGATCATCACCCGCGATCAGGATAACATTGATGTAGGGCAGTTTATGTATGAATTCATTGCCCTTGCAATTCCGATAAAGAAGCTTCATCCCAGATTTCAAGATGAACCCGAGGAAGACGAGAATGAAATAAAAATTATTTACCGCACATCTGCCGATAAGGAAGAAAAAGAGAACATAGACCCACGGTGGGAAAAGTTAAAAAAGTTAAAATAAATTAAGAACAGGTTATGCCAAATCCAAAACGAAAAACCTCGAAAACCCGCAGAGATAAGAGAAGAACTCATTACAAGGCTACAGCTAAACAAATGGCGGTATGTCCTACAACGGGAGAGAACCACTTGCCCCATCGTGCTTTCTGGCATGAAGGAAAGTTATTTTACAAAGGCAATGTGGTGATGGAGAAGGAAGTATTGGCTTAATACGCCATGATCATATCCTTTACGTTTAAAATTAATTTCAGTTTTGTCTGTCAGCACGACAAGCAAAGGAGTTAACGTACGTATAATTGAAAGCCCGATTGAAATTTCAATCGGGCATTTGTTTTTTTAGTACATGGCGAACCAAACTGCCTCTATCTATTATGAGTAAAATAAAAGCCGCGATTACAGGTGTAGGAGGGTACGTCCCTGACTACGTTCTTACAAACAAGGAACTTGAAACCATGGTGGAAACCAACGATGAATGGATAACCACCCGAACCGGCATTAAGGAAAGGAGAATTTTAAAAGGTGAAAACCAAGGAGTTAGTACCATGGGCATAGCGGCTGTCAAGGATATGCTTGCCAAAACCAAAATCGATCCCAAAGAAATTGATCTGGTTATTTTTGCTACGGTTACTCCCGATATGACTTTTCCGGCTACCGCTAACATTGTTGCCACTTCGATAGGTGCAACCAATGCTTTTAGTTTTGATATGGGAGCCGCTTGTTCTGGTTTTATTTATGCTTTGGCTACGGGCGCTAGCTTCATTCAATCCGGTGTTTACAAAAAAGTGGTTGTGATTGGGGGCGATAAAATGTCGGCCATCGTTGACTACACAGATCGCACGACATGTATCATATTTGGAGACGGTGCCGGATGTGTGCTATTAGAACCTACCACCGAAGATGTAGGAGTAATGGATTGGATTTTGAAGAGTGATGGCGGTGGCGAATCGTATTTGCATATGAAAGCCGGGGGCAGCCGAATGCCTGCCTCCTCACAAACTGTGGATGCCCGACAGCACTTTGTTTATCAGGAGGGTGCCGCGGTTTATAAATTTGCAGTAACCAACATGGCCGAAGTGGCCGCACAGGTGGCCGAACGAAATAAACTCACAGCTCAAACTATTGATTGGCTTTTGCCCCATCAGGCTAATAAACGGATTATCGATGCTACCGCAAGCCGCGTAGGAATTAGTGAAGAAAAAGTACTTATGAATATTGAGCGGTATGGCAATACGACTGCGGGTACCATTCCCCTTTTGCTGTGGGATTTTGAAAAGAAACTAAAGAAGGGCGATAACCTGTTAATGGCTGCTTTCGGTGGCGGATTTACCTGGGGTTCCGTTTATGTAAAGTGGGCCTACAACAGCTAGCGTTAACTTACCGCTCATATTTAGAAAATTGTAATTAATCAATTCATTTGTAAATTAAAGTCTGATTTTTTTTATGGCAACAGTTTCTGATCTGAGTAAAGGCAACTATATCCGGTACAACGGTGAAGTCGTTCAAATCGAAGAACTTCAACATCGCACACCCGGCAATTTGCGTGCGTTTTACCAGGTAAAAATGAGAAGTGTACGAACAGGTAAAATCGTAGAGAATCGCTTTCGGCCCGGAGATTCGGTAGATCAACTACGCGTTGAAACAAAAGAGTATCAATACCTCTATCAGGATGGAGATAGCCTTGTATGCATGGACAATGTTACGTTTGAACAGGTCTATCTGGATAAGGTATTGCTTGGCGATTCTGTAAAATATATTAAAGAAGGTGTAACTATTTTAATTGCCTTTGAAAATGGCACCTCTCCTATTACCGCTGAACCTCCTTCTCATGTAGTTGTTAATGTTACATACACAGAACCAGGTATACAAGGCGATACAGCGACTCGTACTCTTAAGGCGGCCACCATCGATACCGGTGCTGAAATTCGGGTACCTTTATTTGTAAACACAGGAGATAATATTAAGATTAAGACCGATACCGGGGAATACGTAGAACGGGTTAAATAAAGATCATGGCAACAAAAAAGAGTATCACCTCAAAATCAACCAGTACTGCTGGAACATCTGAAGCAAAAAAACAAAGCGAAATGAAAACTTCTGAAATTAGAGACCTCATCGACTTTATTGCTCAATCGGGCCTTAACGAAGTGGATATTGAAACCAAAGAGCTTAAGATCCACGTTAAACGCGAGCCGGATCAAAAGGTGCTTAAGTCATCTTCGCCAACACATGTTATGACTGCTCCGGTGGCCGCTCCTTCAACAACACAAGCTCCACCGGTGGTGTCGGCCCCAGCCAAAGTTGAAAAGGCCGCTGCTGCCAAAACTACGGTAGAAATTAAATCGCCCATGATTGGAACCTTCTATCGATCGTCCAATCCTGACTCACCGCCCCTTATTTCAGTTGGTGATAAGGTAACTAAAGGCCAGACCGTTTGTATCATTGAAGCAATGAAGCTCTTCAACGAGATTGAATCTGAAGTTTCCGGAACAATTGTAAAGGCAATGGTGGAAAACTCCTCACCCGTAGAATACGATCAGATTCTATTTGTTGTAGAGCCTGATTAATTTGAGCGAATTCGAATTCTGAACATATATCAGCCGGGACTGATCTTATATTTCTGGATTGAAATTTCAACTTTGAATAAACCCTATGTTTAAAAAAATATTGATTGCTAATCGTGGCGAAATTGCATTACGCGTGATTCGTACATGCAAGGAGATGGATATCAAAACGGTAGCGGTGTACTCTACAGCCGATCGAGAAAGTCTGCATGTTCGCTTTGCCGATGAAGCCGTTTGTATCGGAGCCGCACCAAGCAAAGAATCTTATCTCAACATACCTCGAATTATTTCTGCCGCAGAAATTACCAATGCCGATGCCATTCACCCTGGCTACGGATTTTTATCAGAAAATGCTGAGTTCTCGTCCGTTTGCCATGAATATGGTATAAAATTTATTGGTCCAACCCCGGAAATGATCCGGTTGATGGGAGACAAAATAACTGCGAAAGAAACGATGATTAAGGCAGGAGTGCCTTGTATTCCCGGATCGGAAGGATTGCTTGAGTCTGTTGAACAAGGGCTAGCTCTGGCTAAAAAAATAAAATACCCTGTAATTGTAAAGGCTACAGCGGGTGGAGGTGGAAAGGGAATGCGCATTATTAACAATGAGACAGAATTCAAAAAGGCATGGGACGATGCCAAGCGCGAAGCAGGAGCCTCGTTTGGAAACGATGGTCTTTACCTCGAGAAATTTGTTGAAGAACCGCGACACATTGAAATACAAGTGGTGGGTGATCAATACGGTAAGGTTTGTCATTTGTCTGAACGCGATTGCTCCATACAAAGGAGACATCAGAAATTAGTTGAAGAAACCCCCTCTCCGGTTGTGAGTCAGGAATTGCGCGAGCGTATGGGCGAGGCTGCCATAAAAGGTGCCAAGGCAATTAACTACGAAGGGGCAGGAACAATTGAATTTTTGGTGGATAAGCACGGGGACTTTTATTTCATGGAAATGAATACCCGTATTCAGGTGGAACATCCTATTACCGAAGAAGTAACTAATTACGATCTTATTAAAGAACAAATAAAGGTAGCGGCTGGTGTTCCTATTTCTGGCACTAATTATTATCCCAACTTATTTGCCATGGAATGCCGCATCAATGCAGAAGATCCTGCCAATGGATTTCGACCTTCTCCCGGTAAAATAATAAACCTCCACAAACCCGGTGGCCATGGCGTACGCATTGACAGTCATGTTTATGCCGGCTACACCATTCCGTCCAATTACGATTCGATGATCGGAAAGTTGATTGTTACCGGTCAGTCGCGTGAGGAAGTGATTACCCGGATGAAACGCGCCTTGAGTGAATTTATTATTGAGGGCGTAAAAACCACCATCCCGTTTCATTTAAAGTTGATGGACAATCCAACATTCCGCTCAGGCAAATTCACAACTAAGTTCTTAGAAACCTCGTTTGATTTTGACGAGTTGAAGTAGGAAGCAACCTCCAACAAAAAAGCCCTGCTTTTAGCGGGGCTTTCAAATTTTCCAGATGCGTGAACTACACGTATTGATTCAGCATCACCGGCATTACCAACATCAGGATATCCTCCCCTTTTTCTTTTTCTGAAGGGAAGATAACGCCTGCCTTGTTGGAAGCGGACATATTGAGTTTAATCTGATCGGTATCCAGATTGGTTAGCATCTCGATCAGGAACTTAGCATTGAATCCAATCTCGATATCCTCCCCTTCATGCTCGCAGGAAAGACGTTCATTTGCCTCGTTGGAAAAATCCAGATCTTCGGCCGAAACCTGAAGTTCGCTACCTGTAATCTTAAGTCTGACCTGGTGCGTTGTCTTATTCGCATAAATGGAAATCCGCTTTAGCGAACCCAACAAATCCGTGCGACTAATGGTCATCTTAATCGGATTGGTGGATGGAATTACATTTTCGTAATCAGGGAATCGTTCATCAATCAAGCGGCAAATCATGCGAATGTTTCCAAACTTGAAAAACGCATTGGACATGTTGAAGTCGATACTCACATCAGTATTTTCTGTAGGCAGCGTGGCCTTCAATAAATTCAAAGCTTTACGTGGAATAATGATGGAGTTCCCATTGTCGGATTTGATGTCCGTTCTGCGGTAGCGTACCAACCGATGTCCGTCCGTAGCTACGAAAGTTGTGTTCTTTTCACCTAAATTCACATACACCCCGGTCATGGCAGGTCGTAACTCATCGCTGCTGGTAGCAAAAATGGTATTGTTTACAGCCCGTGCCAGCACTTCGGAAGAAATAGTGGCCGAAAAATCATTCGATACGGAAGGTACCTTAGGGAAATCAGTTGCATTTTCTCCAGCCAGCTTATAGCGACCATTGTCTGAACTGATTTCAATGCTGTAGGTTGACTCATCAATCGAAAATGTTACGGGTTGATCTGGCAAGTTCTTTAACGTGTCAAGAAGGATTCTGGCAGGAACTGCAATGTTTCCTTTCTCTTTAGATTCAACTGTAATTTCAGTAATCATAGAAGTTTGCAGATCCGAAGCGGTAACCGTGAGGCTACTTTTATCGATCTCAAATAGAAAATTTTCAAGTATGGGCACAACTGGGTTAGTGGTAATTACCCCGTTGATGTTAGAAAGCTGCTTAAGGAGGTAGCTGGAGTTAACAATAAACTTCATTGTAAATCAGTGGTTTGTGGTTTTACTGGGCGGTAAAGTTATAAAGAAAAACCAATCTGAAAAATGTAAGAAAGGAAGGGGCTATCTTCCAAAATAGTGTCTTTTTCGAGCAATTCGGGCTATCTGCTGCCGATCAAAAACAACTAATATTTCGCGGTTCAATCTCCCTAAAATCTCGATTCTTGAAGGGACACCCGGAAACACTTCCAATTCATACGTTCGGTTGGCAATGTCTGTTACTACAATAGTAAATTCAGGTGCAGTTTGAGACAGGCTATCGTATACTGACGACTCGCCCGAAGAAAGAAACCGGCTGCCTTTAATGAGGGAAACCGCATCCAAATAATCGTTCAATTTGGTAGTGTCCGAATCCGCTAAACCTTCAATTCCGAAATACTTATTTTGAAAAGAAATTGTAAAATTCTCTTTTGTATCTCCTGTAAAAGAGGCTGTCAGCGACTTAAAGTTTTCCCATCTAAAATTGAAGATGCGTTTATCACGCCATTCCGTATCAGGTAATTCAAAAAGGGAAGCCACGTAAAGTCTATACCCCGGAATGGTTACCAGGTAGGGTACATTGTCTCCTTCAAGAAGAAAATAGGTCTCAGTTTTTCTATCGTTGCCACTCACCCAAAAATCCTTTACCAGATTTTCTCCTTCAAATAGTTTAACATGTGTACCTTTCTTTAAGATATGTTCTTGAATCGAATCTTTCAGTAACTCGCCAACGGGCCGCTTGGGTTCTGCCTGCATAAGCGTTGCAAAAAAAATCGTTACCAACTGCCGGTCTGCTTCAAACGAATTATTCACCACCCATTTGGATCCATCATAAGCCAGTTCAAAAGGTTTTGCTGACCCCATTAAAAGCACCTTATCTATTTCAGTCTGGTCTGATACTTTGAAAAGGTCTTTATCTATAGCCAGTGTGGTGCCTTGATTTGTAAAAACCAATAAGACTGCACAAAGGCAGATTTGAATACCCAGTGAAACAAGCAAGATCAAATTTCGCCTTCCAAGCATAATCAGAAGCGGGTGTATTTTACTCTACGAACATAGGCCCGAACAAGCCCAAATACAATCATTAGAATCATGGGCAAAGCCAAATTAACTACCTGCCAGTACGATCTATTTCGGATTTTCTCTTTATCTAATGGTCTCACTTTTATCTCTTTGTTTCTGGCCTTGATCAAACCATTCTCTTCAACCATGTATGCGATCATGTTCATTAGCAAATCCTGATTGGCAAATGTATAATGTGTAAAGGGATCGAGCCCAAGAGGTTGTGGGCTATTATCGCGGGGATTAACATCATTCCGGGCCACATCTCCATCGGCAACAACAATAATTTTTGTTGCAACACTCCGCTCCCTGAAGTCTGTTGTATCAACTCCATCCGGAGCAAACCGGTTTTTAAATAACGAAGTGAAGTTACCCTCGAGTAAATATGCCACCGGAATCCGGCCCGCCTCAAAGACATCCTCCTGCATTTGTCTTCTCAAATCATTCACCCCAACCTTCACCGGTGCCGAAACTCTTCGCGAGTATTGAGATGAAAAGAGAATGGGCGTTTTCTTTACATCAACAGCTTTTACCGTATCAATGCTACTAACAAACTTTAATAAAGTAGCATCAAGATTTCGGGTAATGGGGTGTTGGGCATACTGATTAGCCAACGGAAAAAACGGCCAGTCGAGTTGCATAATCTGAGGTTGATTCCGATCCCCTCCGATTACAATCGGATACTTCCCTGAAACCCGATCCTGAATTAAATCCGGATTAATCCGAACTCCATATTTAAACAACTGATCCTCCAGATTAAGATCATACGGAAAAGCAAAATAATCTTCTTCAGACGCCCTACTCATGTCAGCATCCAGCCGATCAATCAAAAAAAGAATTTTACCCCCTTTCATTAGGTACTGATCCAGTGTGTACTTCTCCTGATTTGAAAAAAAACGCGTAGGCTTGGCTACAAGCAATAAGTCGTAATTGGGAATCCGGGTTTTTGCGAACAACGAAACCTTATGCACATCGTATTGGTCCAACAACGCATTATTCAATCCGGCAAACTGAAGACTATCCAGTTCGCCATGACCTGTTATAACACCCACGCGCTTACGATCGGAATTGCTTAGTTTATAGATCGCATTCGCTAACTCATATTCTATTCCTTCTATGGATGAATTAATACTTTGCGCCCTATTTCCTTTTAACAGCATGACGCCTGTCTCAAAACCTTCGTAAGTAATTAAGGCTCCGGGAAAAACAAATTTTTCCACCCGTTGGCCATCCCGGGTTTCAATAACATTGCGAGGACTAACCCCTTTGGCATTTAACTCTGAAATAAATTCATTTCGCGCTTTCTCGCTTCCGGCCTGCAACGGATCGGTAAATACATATTGTATCCGGTTGTTAGCGTGCATTCTGAATTCTTCCAATGTTTCACGGATAGACTTTTGAAATCTTCTGAACTCGGGATTCAAGTCCTCTCCTTCCAAAAAAACCTCAACGAAAACCACATCCTCTAACTCACTTAATATTGCTTTTGTTTGTGGTTGAATCGCATAGCGTTTCTCTTCTGTAAGATCAATTCGGAAAAAATAAAATGAGGCTAGTAAATTAAGGAGCACCACCAGCACCAAACCGTTTGCCAGCAGCAACAAATCACCTGCTTTCTTACTGTTAAAACGCATTACCATTGTCTGCTTCCAAGGATTACACGCGTGGTCAATAAAAGAAAACCCGTAACCGTAACGAAATAAATAATATCGCGGCTATCAATGAGACCTTTGCTAAGGGAATCGTAATGATACAACCCACCTAATTGCTTGATGGCTAATCCTGAACTTCCTACCAGCAGAGCAATAGAATCCAATCCTGAATAAATAATAAAGGAAAGGAAGGCCGCCAGAATAAAGGAGATAATCTGATTAGCCGTAAGAGAGGATGCAAAGAGGCCGATTGCACAAAAAAGCATGGCTAGCAAGGCAAGGCCAACATAAGAACTCGCCACCCCGGCCGAATCGATGTTGCCCATCGGATTACCCAAGCGGTAAATAGAGTAATAATAGATTAGCGTGGGGGTAAGTGCCAAAAGGACTAATGCAAAAGCAGCCAGAAATTTTCCCAACACAACTTGCCAGTCACTCAAAGGTTTTGACAACAATAATTCCAGCGTTCCCATTTTCTTTTCTTCCGCAAAACTCTTCATGGTAATTGCGGGAATAAGGAATATGAAAATATAGGGGCTTATGGAAAACAATGTATCAAGATCGGCAAACCCGTAATCAAGCACCGAAGTGTCCGGAAATACCCAGATGAATAATCCGATACCGGTTAAAAAGGCTCCGATAACAATGTAGCCGATCAGGGAGTTAAGAAAATTATTGAATTCCTTTTTAAACACCTGTATCATGCCTGCGTGGTGGTTATTGTTAATTCTCTGAAAATTTCTTCCAGAGAATTCTCTTCCTGGCGTAAACCAATCAAGGATAAATTTCTTTCAGAAGCCATACGAAAGACTTCCGACCGCAAATCAAAACCTGTGGTTGTTACCAATCGATAAAGGCCCGGTTTAAGTTCAATCACTTTCTCAACACCTGCCAAACTGAGCAAGACTTGCTCGTCCACACCAGACTCAAACTCCACAACGAGAAAAGTATTTTTCTGATGCTTCAATAAACTCGCGACACGATCATCCGCAACCAGGGTTCCCTGATTGATGACAACTACCCGATCGCACAGCGCTTGTACTTCCTGCATAATATGTGTAGAGAATATCACAGTTTTATTCTCACTAATCTGCTTTATCAATTTTCGAATTTCCAAAATCTGATTGGGATCCAACCCTGTGGTGGGTTCATCTAAAATCAAAACTTCGGGATTATGAATTAATGCCTGCGCAAGGCCCACTCGCTGCCTGTACCCTTTGGATAGCGCCTCAATTTTTTTGTTTTGCTCGCGGTCTAGTCCACAAAGTGCAATTATTTCAGGAACCCGCTTTTTTAATTCGGAGGAAGTGATCTGAAACACTTTACCAACAAACTGAAGGTACTCATGAACAAACATATCCGGATACAACGGATTATGTTCCGGAAGATACCCCAAAATTTTTCTTATCTGAACCGAATGCGTTGCTACTTCAAACCCATTTATAGTGACCGTGCCTGACGTAGAGGCCAGGTACCCGGTAGCAATTTTCATTGTGGTAGATTTACCTGCTCCATTAGGGCCTAGGAAGCCAACAATCTCACCCTTCTCCACTGAAAAAGATACATCGTTTAAAGCCTTTTGCTGGCCATAAACTTTCGTGAGATTTGAAACATGTAGCGACATTTTTTTAAAGGTGCAAAAGTAATTTTAAAACCTGAGAGTGCATAACCACTCTTTTAAGGAGTTTTTAACAAATCAAAAAACTTACCTTCCTTGCGTTTGGCCTATTAATTGTGCTTGTAAAGCCATTCTAATTTTAGAAATTTGTTACTTAATAAAAACGAATCATGCGATTACTGATTGTCATTCTTCTCATAATCACTACACAATCATTCGGACAAACCGGCTATAAAATTGAATTTAAAATTAAAGGGTGGCAAGATACAACCGTCTATTTAGGGCATTATTACGGAGAGCAAACTTATTTGAAAGATACCACGCAATCAAATTCAGCCGGAGCCTTTTATTTTGATAATAAACAATCCTTGCCACAAGGGGTTTATTTTTTGGTTCTCGGCAAGTCTAAAATTTTTGACTTTGTGGTTGGTACTAACCAAAGATTCTTAATCGAGGGTAATTCAGATAATTTCATTCAAAGTGCTGTTGTGAAGGGCGATGAAGACAATCGACTCTTTTTTGAAAACATGAAGTTTAATATGGTTCGCAGCAAGGAAGCAGAGCCGTTTGTAAAAACAATGAATGACAGTACACGCTCGGAGGTTGATCGCAAACAAGCGAAAGAATCATTAAATAAAATAACAGAACAGGTAATAAGTTATCAGAACAACCTGATAGACAAATATCCTACTACTCTTACGGCTCGTCTTCTAAAGGCTACGCAAGCCATTGAGGCCCCGGCCTCACCCAAGAAAGCAGATGGCACTATTGATTCTACCTTCCAACTTCGCTACTATCGCGAACATTTTTTCGACAAGTTCGATCTGGCCGATGATGCCATGCTTCGCCTGCCACGCCCAATCTATCAGGAAAAAATTAAGGAATATCTGAACAAACTCTACGCCCCTATACCCGACACCATCATGAAGGCCATTGACAAGATGGTGGCAGTGGCTAAGAAAAATCCGGAAACCTATAAGTACCTGGTATGGAATTGTGTTTTCCTTTATCAGAACCCGGAAATTATGGGATTGGATGCCGTGTATGTAAGTCTTTACGACAAATACTTTGCATCAGGCCAAATGGATTTTTGGGTTAGCGATAAAATCAAGCAAAACTTGAAAGAGTACGCAGATAAACTACGGGGCAGTTTAGTAGGCAAAACCGGGGCTAACTTAATCATGCAAGATCAGAATCTTCAACCCCGGTCAATGTATGATCTTAAAAATAAATACACGATTCTGTGGATTTTCGATCCCGACTGCGGCCATTGCAGGGAAGAGACTCCCAAGCTGGTAACTTTTTACAATGCCAGTCATACAAAATTTGATTTTGAAGTATTTGCAGTATCCTCGGATACCTCTATACAAAAGATGAAAGACTTTATCAAGGAAATGAAAACCCCTTGGATAACAGTTAACGGACCTCGCTCCTACCTTCCACAACATTACTCGCAGCTTTACCACTCCGATACAACGCCTTCCATCTATATTCTGGATAACAAGAAAAAAATAATTGCCAAGAAGCTCCCTGTTAGTCAATTAGATGATTTTTTTACAAAGCACGAGAAATTCGTAAACAGCAAGAAAAATCCTTCGGGAAAAGGAACTTCTCCGTAGTTCCGACACCAAATAGCCCATTCACAGCATTTTTTTAACAGTTTAATCAAAATAATTACCTGATGATGCAACTATTTGCCCAAATGGAAGTATCTACATAAGTAAATAACAAAGACATGGCATTATTTGATACCCTATTTGGCAAGAAAAAGAAAGAATTTAAGGCAAGCTGCCAGATAACAAAAGAACCTATAGAAAAGGGAGATGGCTATTTGCTCACAACGGCACAGGTAGTTTCATCCAAAAAATATTGGGATATGATAATGACTGAGCCTGAAACACTCTCCTATAGCCAGTCTCACTTCAATAATCAGTCAAGTGGTACGCAAATGCGCTCCATGATCTTCGAAAAATTTGCAACAGTAGAAAAACCCTGGATCGTTTCTGATACCATCATCAACTACTTTGAAGTAGATAAATCAGAAGCACGGGCGTATGCCAAGAAATGGTGGGAAACCGAAGGTAATTTTGAACCTACAGATATAGGTCCGGCCGCCCAGGTTTTAGAAGAGTCCGATTATTCAAAGCTTAAGGAGTATGCAATTTTAGAAGCGGGTCGGGAGCGGATAAAATTATCCTAACTCTTTCGTTCTATTGTAAACTGTACCAGGTCACCAAGGGAAGTTTTAAATGCTGAGTCGGGCAGTTCATTAAGCAGGGCTATTGACTGCGTGTAGTATTCAGTCATCTTTTGGTTAGCATATGCAATACCACCTGATTTCCTTACAAAGTCAATCACTATCTTCACCTTAGCGGCATCTTCACTATTATTTTTAATGATGCCAATAATCTTACGCTTTTCAAGCCACGAAGCTTTTGATAAAGAATAAATCAAGGGTAAGGTTAATTTCTTTTCTTTAATATCGATGCCCACCGGTTTGCCGATTTCGTCATCTCCATAGTCAAATAGGTCATCCTTAATTTGGAAGGCCATACCCACGCACTCGCCAAACTTCTTCATTTTCTTCACCATCTCCTCTGTAGCCCCCGATGAGCTGGCCCCGATAGAACAACAGGAAGCTATTAATGAAGCCGTTTTCTGTCTTATGATCTCATAATAAATTTCTTCACTGATGTCGAGTTGGCGGGCCTTTTCCATCTGTAGCAACTCGCCTTCGCTCATTTCCTTTACGGCTTCTGTACAAATCTCCAGCAGTTGGTAATCTTTATGCTCCAGGGCAAGAAATAAACCCCGGGTTAATAAAAAGTCGCCCACCAACACCGCGATCTTATTTTTCCAAAGGGCGTTTACGGAAAAGAACCCGCGCCTGTAACTTGAATTATCCACCACATCGTCATGCACAAGACTGGCAGTATGTACCAACTCAATCAGGGATGCCCCCCGATAGGTAGACTCATTAATAACACCCGTAGCTCCTGCGCTAAGAAAGACAAATAAAGGTCGCATTTGCTTGCCCTTCCGCTTCACGATATAAGACATGATTTTATCAAGCAAAAGAACCCGGGTTTTCATAGAGGCTCTGAACTTCTGTTCGAATTCCTCCATTTCGATGGCCACGGGGGCCTTAATGCTTTCCAGGTCTTTGGTCATGAATTGCAATAATAAGCAATCGAAAGAATACTAAGTATGAAATAATATGAGAGAGGCAAGATTTCAAAAAAGTCTATGGTTTAGATACCAACTCTTAAACAATTGCTATTTTCGAAACCATGAATGCTATGGACCAAAAATGGGAGCAGATAGTTTTTGCTGTTATCGTACTGGTCGTAGCTTTTTTGATCTCCCGTTTGTTTCGGGTATTTATCGGCAGGTTCATCCGGACCGCAGCCAAAAAGTTAAAGGTAGACCCTACCCGGTACAACTTCTTTAAGAATGCGGTAGACTTTATTGTCTTTCTAATAGCAGCCATAATAATTTTCCGATCCATTCCTGCATTTCGGGTGGTGGGTACCACCCTCCTTACCGGAGCTGGGGTTCTGGCAGCCATTGTAGGGTTTGCTTCCCAATCTGCTTTTTCAAATATCATTAGTGGATTTTTCCTTGTCATATTTAAGCCTTTTAGTGTGGGCGACCGGGTTAAAATTGGTCAATTGTATAGTGGGGATGTTGAAGATATTACCCTGCGTCATACGATTATAAAAGATTTTGAGAACAAGCGAATTGTTATTCCCAACAGTGTTATCAGCAACGAAATCATTATTAACTCCACGTTAACAGATGAAAAGATTTGCCAGTTTATTGACGTTCCGGTATCGTTCAACGCTTCCGTGGAGCGTGCTATGGAAATTATTCAGCAAGAATGTTTAAATCATCGCTTTTGTATTGATAACCGGTCGCCCCACGAGATTACCCATGGCGAACAGCCCGTTATGGTGCGTGTAGTGGCTTATACAGATTCGGGTATTCAGCTTCGGGGTTATGTATGGACCGAAAACGCTACAAATGCTTTTGAATTGAAATGTGACGTGCTTAAATCTGTTCAAACCCGCTATCGAAATGAAAATATTGAATTCGGGTATCCGGGCAGATTGGTCTTTAACAGATAAATTTTCCTGACATGCAAAACGAAAAATCCAAGAGAAAGGCCGTTATCAAAAAACTAAATGAGCACCTCACCGATCGGGTTCATACGCATACCGGGCCTGCCGGAGAAAAGGTTATTCTGGAATTAATCACATATGACGACAAGGCATTCTCCTCCCATGATAACATTCCCATTGATGAAATGCTGGAACTTTGCGGCAAAAGGAATACAAATTGGATAAATGTAGACGGCCTGTCGGATGAAACACTCATTAAAAAGATCAGTGAAAAATTTGACCTTCACTATCTGCTGGTGGAAGACATTCTGAATGTAGACCATCAGCCCAAAGCGGATGAATATGAAAATCATTTGTTTTTTACACTAAAAATGCTCTACCGGATCGAAGGGCAAAGTATTGACTATGAGCATATCAGCTTTGTCCTTGGCAAAAACTATCTTTTGTCCTTTCAGGAGAAGGAGGGTGATATTTTTGATAGCTTACGAATACGCCTCAAGCAAGACACAAACATAATTCGCAAGCGGGGAGCCGACTATCTTTTTTATCGGCTCCTGGATACTATTGTGGATAGCTATTATTCCGTACTGGAAAATATTGGGCGGCAGGTGGAAGAAATTGAAGAAAGTATTTCCAACGATCCGAGTGTTGAAGATTTTCAACGAATTCAAAAGTTACGCAAGGAATTTATCTATTTGCGCAAAGTTGTATACCCACTTCGGGAGGCAGTGAATAAAGTGGTTAAAAATGAAAACGATTTTATTGATGACCGGAACATAAAGTACTTTTCTGATGTATACGATCACGTAATTCATCTAATTGATTCTCTCGACACCTACAAAGACTTAACCACCACTTTAATGGATCTGTACATGAATACCATTAACTACAAGATGAATGAAGTAATGAAATTGCTTACCATAATAACGGTAATTTTTATTCCACTTACTTTTATTGCAGGAGTTTATGGAATGAATTTCAGGTACATGCCCGAATTGGAATGGCAAAATGGTTATTTCGGTGTGCTTTCTTTTATGGGCGTTATTTTTGTGCTTATGATCGGGTACTTCCGATATAAAAAATGGTTTTAGCCCATCAGGCCTTACTGATAGGTTTCACCTCCACTTGCTCTGGCAGCGTTTGATTGATTTTCAGGATTTTAATCTGATAATTGAATAGTTCAAATTCTTCCCCCTCTTTAAGCATGGGTTTTTCGAAGGTTAACAAACCTGCCAAGGTTTCATACTCTTCCGCTTCGGGAAATGGGATGTCTAATAATTTGTTGATATCGTGCAGCGAAGATTGAGCCGCTATGAGATAAGTTTGCTTTTCGGTGGGCACAACAATTTGTTGTTCATGATCATGTTCATCCTGAATTTCACCAACCAGTTCCTCTAAGATATCCTCGAGTGTAACCAATCCTATAATTCCGCCAAACTCACTTACCACAAAAGCCATTTGAGCTTTGGTTCTTTGAAAATCGCGGAGCAATACATCAATTGGTTTGGTTTCCGGGATAAAGTGTACCGATCGCATGATGTCTTTTAATGACTTGCCATTCTTTGAAATATAAACCGATACGATATCTTTTGAATGAACAACCCCAATTACTTCATCCTTCGATTGTTCATAGATCGGATATCTTGAGTACCCTTCCTTCAGCACAATATCCATCGCCTCGGTAATAGAGGTATCCGCTTTGATCATACTCATCTTAACGCGCGGTACCATTACCTGACGTGCTACCCGGTTATCAAAATCAAATACATTTTGAATCAGTTCCCGCTCCGAGGTTTCAATAGCACCCCCTTCTTCGCTTTCTGCAATAATAAGTTTCAATTCTTCTTCAGAATGGATATCAATTTCGCTCATGGGCTTGATCCCCAGTAATTTTAAAATCAGGTTGGCAAACCCATTTAAAAACCAGATAAAAGGTCTGAAGACGAAATAGAAGGCGCGAAGGGGTATTGATATTCGAAGCGTTGTTGATGCCGGATAACGGATGGCCAGCGATTTAGGCGCCAATTCGCCAAACACAATATGCATAATGGTGAGCGTAATAAAGGCTATGGGCAGGGCAACACTATGGGCCGTGGCCTCGCTCATCTCTAACCCCATGGAATTCATGGTATTAAGCACCAGTTTGGAGACTACATCCTCACCTACCCAACCTAATCCCAAACTCGCAAGAGTAATGCCTAACTGGGTTGCAGCCAGGAAACCATCCAGATTGTTAACAATTACCTTGGCAGCCTCTTTGGCCAAGGTTCCCTTCTCTAATGCTATTTGGGATGACCTTACCTTTACAATGGCAAATTCGGCTGCAACAAAGAATCCGTTCAGAAAAACGAGAAACAGAGTAATTACTATATCTAAGGTCATGATCGCATTAAACAGCAAATTTAAAAAGAAACCTCGTTTAAGCAGCCAATATTTTTACATGTACCTTTTTAGTCAATTAAGAAAAGATTTTATATTTAGGCTACCCTTAACCGCCCCCGGATGCTATTGGCCCTTGTTTTACTTCTTACAGGTTTTGTTATTCTAATAAAAGGTGCAGATTTTCTAGTCAGTGGGTCTAGTTCAATTGCAAAAAAGTTCAAAATCTCCAATATCGCTATTGGGCTTACAGTAGTGGCATTGGGAACCTCTACCCCTGAACTTTTAGTAAGTGTTACATCTTCCATCAAAGGCTACAATTCCGCAGCATTTGGTAATATCATTGGCAGTAATAACTTCAATTTACTTCTCATTCTTGGTGTTGCCGGTTTAATCTATCCATTGGTCGTACTTCGTAATACCATTCGGTATGAAGTACCCCTTTCGTTGTTAGCGGCTGCTATTCTTTATCTTCTGGTAAACGATACGCTTATCTGGGGCGATAACTTTAACAGACTTAGTCGGGGTGACTCAGCCATACTCCTGGGTTTATTTGGTCTTTTTATGGCCTACATTATCCGAACAATGAGCAATGCTTCAGATTTTGACCAGGATCAGCAAATAAAAATTTTCTCTACACCAAAGTCGGCTGGTTTTATAATTCTTGGGTTAGCCATGCTTGTGGGTGGCGGAACCCTTGTAGTAGACAATGCCATTCTTATTGCTAAAACCTATGGACTAAGCGATAAATTAATTGGCTTAACTATTCTGGCAGCAGGAACATCCTTGCCCGAACTGGCTACCTCTGCGGTTGCTGCCTATAAACGGAACACAGATATCGCCATAGGCAATGTGGTGGGTTCCAATATTTTTAACATCCTATTCATATTACCCGTTACCGGGATGATCAAACCCATGGACTATAATCTTGCCTTAAATTTTGATATCTCCGTATTAATGGTGGCCACCATAGTTCTCATGATATTTATGTTTACCCTAAACACCCGCAAACTTGATCGTTGGGAGGCTGCGCTCTTGCTTAGCGGTTACATCGCCTATACCATTTTCCTGATCAGCCTCGGGTAATATTTACCATCTCCATTTAGTTCTATCTTTGACCACTTAAACATGAATGGAAAACTTTCATTTACCCGATGGAGTCTGGTTGTAGTATGTGTTGGCATACTTGCAGGTTCCTCTGTGCCGGGGCATAAAATACC
>JAEUUB010000783.1 GCA_016787745.1 Cyclobacteriaceae bacterium | reverse complement strand
GTGTTTCTTATTCGGCTCAAACAAACAGGTATGCATCCGGCTATTATTGATTTTCTTGAAAATGAAAAAATTCTTAAAGCCGGGGTTGCGTTGCGCGATGATATTAAAGCTTTACAGCGATTAAAACAGTACGAACCCGCTGGTTTTATTGAACTGGCCCAACTCAGCAAAAAAGCGGGACTGGAAGTGGAAAGTGTAAAAAAACTTACCGCCTTGCTGCTCGGATTCCGCATTTCTAAAAGTTCACAAACCAGCAATTGGGAAGCTGAAACACTTAACGAAAAACAAATAAGTTACGCAGCTACCGATGCCTGGGTTTGCCTGGAAATTTATAAAAGACTGATCCAATAAATTTAAGATAGTTGGCAGATCATATCTGAAAGAGTTAAAGAAACTATCTGGCCAAAAATTTTCTATAACTCAATAAAAGTAACGTTCCAAATCAATATTAATCTATAGTTAAAATATGTATATATTTGATTCATAGTTTTTATTATACTTAAAATTTCTATGAAAACATCAAATTCATATACTTTAAGGCCTATTTATCTTGATAGGATAAAACCCCATATAGGCAAAAACCTCATCAAAGTGCTGGTAGGCCAGCGTAGGGTTGGCAAAAGCACGCTTTTGCTACAAGTGATGGATATTATCCGTAAGCAAGATTCTAGCGGCAATATTATCTACATCAACAAAGAACTTTTCGAACATGACAGTCTTCGTAACTATAAGGACCTGATGAAAAGTGTGCATGACCAAACCAAAAAAGAGAGTAAGAACTATCTTTTCATTGATGAGATCCAGGACATCGAAAATTTCGAAAAAGCCATACGAAGTTTGCAAGCCAAAGGTGAGCATGATATATACATCACGGGCAGCAATGCGTTCTTACTTTCCGGAGAACTGGCTACCTATTTAAGCGGACGTTATGTTGAGTTTAAGATTTTTGGATTGACGTATAACGAGTTCCTCACGTTCCACCCTTTGCCGGATTCGCAAGAAACGTTTCTGAAATATTTGCGCTATGGAGGCTTACCGTATCTGATTAACATCCCTCTAACTGAGGAATTGGTTTATGATTACCTGCGCAACATCTATGCAGCTATCCTCTTTAAAGACATTGTAGCCAGGCACAACATTCGAAATGTTTCACTGTTGGAAAACCTGGTAAACTATGTGGCCGATAATGTCGGCAATTTACTTTCTGCCAAAAGCATCAGCGACTTTTTAAAATCGCAAAAAGTAAAAGTAACGCCCAATGTTATCCTAAGCTATTTGAGTTTCTTAGAACAAGCCTTTTTCATTTTAAAAGTGAACCGTGAAGAATTACGCGGGAAAAAAATTTTTGAGATTGGTCAGAAATATTATCTCGAGGACCTGGGCTTACGACATGCTCTTCTTGGTTACAGAACAGCGGATATTGGAAAAATATTAGAAAACATTGTATATCTGCACCTCGTAATTGCCGGCTATCAGGTGCGTGTTGGCAAGCTTCAAAACAAGGAAATTGATTTCGTGTGCACCCGCGGGGATGAAAAAATATATGTACAAGTCGCCTATCTGATTACGGATGAAGCTACCCGTAAGAGGGAATTTGACAATCTTGAATTGGTATATGATAACTATCCGAAATTTGTAGTGTCGTTCGATGAAAATGCCAGCGGCAACATAGCGGGCATTAAACATGTCCAACTCCGCGAGTTCGTTAAGCAACTTATTTGAACATCAATCTTAGCGCAACTCTTAACTTTTCCGGAAGGTTAAAGCAAGCGGGTGTAGTCTCCCATAACGCGAATCTCTTAAAAAATAAAGCCGCTGAATCTCTCAGCAGCTTTATTCATAGAATACTCCAACAATTTATTTCACCATTGTCCGTACTTCATCGTACCATCTCTCACTCGGGCTATCCTAAGTTCTTAATAGCTTTAGTTTCCTCCACCTAATTCAGGAACATCCTCGCTTAATTCATCATAAGTTTTTGATCGATCAATGCACAAATTCAGTTCGGCTAAAAATTTAGCCCAGGAACTTACACCATGTAATTCTTCAAAGTTCTTGATAAACGACCCAGGCGCTGAATCCATTGATCCCCAATTGGGATAATTATTAATTGTTACTGCATTTGCTCCCGAGGAAGCGCCATAACGCGTCACCAAAGCGAAGGAGTTTTTGTACTTATATTTTTTATAGACCTCCATGATCTTTTTCATTTGAGCTTCAAACCTATCCATCTGATCAGGGTATACAAAATTGAAACGAAGTCTCCCTTTCGGTAAGGTAGTCACTCCTTCCGGTTGGTAATTGACATCATTATTGACTCGCCAATAGGAAACCTCACGAAAAGATTCACAATAGGGAACAACATTTTTTTCCCAATCGATATCATGTTCTCCTTTTCCGGGACGGCTATCCATTTGTGCCCAGGTGGTTGGTCCCATTACCCAGGTATAGGCTCCTGAATTTGGGCCTGAAACTGCATAGCTGACACCCACTTTATAAGGGTCTTTAGCATGAAATTTCTTGTTGTGAGTAGCCATCCCTTTTTTAAAGAGATCCATTTTATCTGCCTTAGGAGTTACAGACATTACCTCAAACTGGAGATAATCTGTTTGCGAAAATGATTCCGTGAATCCAAAAATGATCACGGCTAATAGTAGCACTAGTTTTTTCATAGTGAGTTTTGTTTAGGTTAATAAAAAAGAAAATAAATTCAATTCAAGTATACCTTCCCTGATCCCTCTTCATCTGATGTCTGCTCCGCTAGTTATTCTGGGGTAGAAATCCCCCTATGCAAATCGAATTGCATCCCTTAGATATAGTTGTTTAATATAACTCCTTTTTCCCGGGTTTGCTAATAGACAGCCCAAATTGATTGGAATCGACACTGCATTGCATCAATCTCTCGTTAATTTTACAAAAACTGAAAAACTTACTCGGTTACTGAGGTGGTAACCTTTAACGAAGCCGGTGGTTTGATTTTAGTGGATAACGAAGTATTACGAATACGATGGGGTTTACCAGATATCCTTCTGGCTGAAATCATTTACTGTATTGACTCGTTATAATACTTACATGCTTCAATCATCACGCACTCGGTGCATTTGGGATTGGTAGGTCGGCAGGTTTCTCGTCCCAAAAAAGAAATAGCCATTCCTGCTTCACCCCAGTCTTTGGCATCCAGCACCTCCATCATTTGCTTTTCTAGTTTCTTGGGGTTTGTTCCTGTGGCCAGCCCCAGGCGAGGCGCAACCCGCACCACATGAAGATCAACAATAATCCCTTCGGCTTTTACACCCAACTCTCGCATGATTACGTTCGCTGACTTCCGGCCAATGCCGGGCAAAGCAATTAGTTCGTTCAATGTGGTTGGAATATTTTTATCATCCTTAATTTGTGTGGCTATCTCAATAAGCCAGCCTGCCTTTTTTCTGGAACTCATAACTTTACTCACAAACGGATAAAGCGAATCTACATCCGCTTTACTCAAGGCGGTCATGTCTGGGTAGGCGCTAAATAAGGCAGGTGCAATTTTATTAATGTTCCGATCGGAATCCTGGGCAGATAAAACCACCATTACTAACAGTTGATACGGATTGTGATGATGATCCAGAGGGTGTTGTTTCCCTTTGTATTTCTTAATAAGCGGCTGCAGGGCGTGCTGCCAATGGGTTGATTCCATAGTGCTATTATAAACTACTTACTAAGATACAATTTTTTGATAGAGGGAACTTCTCAGACTCTTCTGGAATAAATAAACTCTTTGTAACTTTTTTGTACTAAGATTCCTTTACAGCCCCAAACCCAACCAAAGCCCGTCTGGCCATCAGCAAACTAATCAACGTAAGTATACCGCCCATCACCAAGGGGGCGCCCGGAAAATAATAAGGATTAGAAGCTCCGGTAAAAGCAGCAAACAACTGGGTCATCAACAAAGGACCAATAATAGAGGTGACACTCATCAAACTCGTCAACGCTCCCTGCAACTCCCCTTGTTCGTTGGGGGGCACCTGACCGGAGATTATTCCCTGCAAAGCGGGGCCGGCAATGCCCCCCAAACAATAGGGAATTAA